>CAYUCQ010000047.1:0-1502 GCA_964443535.1 Candidatus Woesearchaeota archaeon | reverse complement strand
AATTTAGAAACTGGGCTGTTTAATAAATCTTGCGTCAATAGGCCTGCTCTGCCTTTTCTCAAGTTCAGCCCTAACTCTCCTGTTCTCAAATACCTTGAATATAGGTATTTCCCACATTCCAGTTCTCTGGCCATCTATTTTCTTAAACGTGTAAGCTATCCTCTCGCCAGTCCATCCAGCGGCCTTTAGCTTCTTCTTTATTTCGTTATCACTTAATCCTGATACTCTGGCATTATAGACGAAATTAACTAAATTATATAAATCATTATTGTTCTTGAACAAATGTCTTTCATAATTCTTCTTATACCATTCCTGCAGTATAATATAAACAACTAATGTGGAAAGAACAACAAGTCCTATCCAGAAAAGCAGCCTCTTCAATGGAAATGGTATCTCGCATGAAGGATCATCTATCTCACATATCTCTTTATCATCAATTACAAATGCCTTGGCAGGAGCAATATATGCTCCAAGCTCTGCCGCATCAATGCTTTCTTTTATTATAAATTCAATGTTTCCAGTATTTTGCCCAATTGAAATATAAGTTGCACTTCCTTCATCAATAGACTTCTGTCCATAGCTGCCAGAAAATTTTATGCTTTCAAATGGATAGTCAATAATTAAATACCCTGCTTCTGCACTGCCTTTAGGAGTAACTTTTATTTTGAATCTAGTTAAAATATCTTCTTTTCCTTCATCAAGAAAAGCAGAATATCCTTCAAATTCAATTTCACTATTATAATTCTCTTCACTCCAGCCAACTATAAACTCTTTTACAAGTGAACTATCAGAATAATCTGTTGACAACAACTCTTCAAAATAACTAGTATCAATATTTTCAAATCCAATTGCAAGAGGCACTTTGCCCTCAATGCTGCTGGCAACTTTATAAGGCATTTTCAGATTCAGCAGACTATTAACTACATCCGCATATTCATCATCAGAGCTAGCATTCTTGAACGCGCTCTCCAAGCTGGAAAGAGATTTCTCCAAATTTACAATGCTCAGCTCTGCTTTCAGTGCTTCGCGTATAGGCAAAGAAAAATTATTCAGCTCGCTGTTTATATTTTTCAATCTTATCTTATAAGTAGCTATCGTCCTGTTTGCAGATTCTTTTGGAGCCCCAACAATCAAGCTAAACTTCTTTATTGCAATAACTCCGTCGCTTCTCTTTAACTCAACTTCTAATGTATAAGTCTTGCTTTCCTTGAATCTATGAGTTGCGCTCTTTCCATTGTTTTCTTGAGTTGTTCCATCTCCAAAATCCCATTTAGAGGAGTTTATGTTAAATTTAGTCACTGCTTCAAGTTTTGTATCAAGCCCTAAATAAGCAAATTTAGTGCTTAAGTTAAAATCAAAACTGCGCTCTATGTCAATATCTTCCTTGAACACGAGAGCATTGTTAATGTATAAGGCAAATTCATCTTCATCTGAGTTTATCGGAATACTAAATTCAGCAGGCTCTAAATCAATCTCCAAGCCATTGGCATTTATTGTCGCAG
>CAYUCQ010000046.1:0-1589 GCA_964443535.1 Candidatus Woesearchaeota archaeon | reverse complement strand
TTATCAAGAACAAAAATATAATCTGCTCCAAGCTCCTTAGCTTTTCTCGCGTACTTGGCATTCAACTCAGGAAAGCTTCTCACAGCAACGCCTTTGCCCCTCCCTAGAAATCTTCTTAAGATTAGAAAACTGCACAATCCATCGCAATCATTGTCATAAAAGAACAATGGATTCTGCGCCTTTTCAAGGTGCTCCCTTATTTCAGTTATTTGTTTTTCGTTAAGCATTATAAAACAAAAAAATTGAGCTATTTAAAGTTGCCTTTTATACAGCAAACTATTGCTCTGCTAATTCATCAAGGCTCTTTGGTCTTCTTTTCACTCCAAGGCTAGAAAACAATAATTTCAATACTCTTTTTCTAGGAACCATTTTTCCACAGAAATATAGAGAAACAGCCTGATGTGTTACTCCAATCTTTCTTCCAAGCCATACTTGACTTTTCCCAAGTTCTTCCAAACGAGAGCCTATTAAATTACTAAGTGCTTTAACTTCATCACTCTGGCTTCTTTGTTCTTCAAGATACCTGCGATATTCATTTGGGCTATCAAAACCTTCTTTCTTAGCAAGATATTCTACATATTCTTTATTGTTACTAAAGCCTTTCTCTCTGCCTTTAGTAGCATACCACACAGGAAAATAAGGGGCTTTTATAAATCTAGCAATATCACAAACTCTTTCTCCTGCTTTATACATTTTCCATGCTCTTTCTCTCTGAACTTTAGATATTTTCTGCATAAAAATTAGCTTATTAAAGGGTCTTTAAATCTTTCGTAGAACTAAGATAAGGGCACAGAGGCAATAGAACCTCCTCTTGATATCTGCTCTCCTGAAAGAGAAGCATAAAGTTCGTCCCTGTCACGAACATTAATAATTCCATCTTGATTAAAGTCTCCATTATCCTTGCAGTTGAAATAACCTGTTTCCAAGCCGTCATCCAAGTCATAAACATCAAAAATATCAATAGTCTGGTCTCCATTTACATCTCCTATCAAAGCGCCTTTGCATATTGGAGTGCTTACAATAACTCTTAATCCTGGCTCTATAAGCTCAACTCTCTTTGCATCTTCAATAATAGGAACTTTCAAATAAAAGTTCTTGTCGCTGATAAATGTCTCTCCATCTATTTCACTAGGAGAGCCAAGAACCTCTCCTGGCAAAGACTCTCCAACTCCATCACTAAAAATAAATTCAGGGCTGAACTTTCCAATATTAACTCTGCTGTCATCAGCAAGAATCAAATCAAACAAAAATCCTCCATAACCGCTGTCTCCAAAGCATCCTTGCACAACTTCCTTTTTCACAACATCTAACTTCTCGCTATAACTGCCTTCAATTAAATAATAAGACTGGCTAGGACAATTTCTATTCTCATTAATAGCATTTCCTGTAATTTTCGCGCTCCCTGCGCTCCCTCCAGTCAGTTCATCAATTCTATTAGTAATCACAAATTCATTAAAACGCCCATATTCTTCAGAACTAAGTGTTCGCATCACGCCACTTTCAACAGATCTGCTATAATCTGTTCTTGAGCATTCTGTATAGCATCCATCATTCTTGCCTCCAAAATCAACGCAATCTTCAACGCAGTT
>CAYUCQ010000045.1:0-1917 GCA_964443535.1 Candidatus Woesearchaeota archaeon | reverse complement strand
AAGATTTTGATGGAAATATCCTTTATACGGAGAGCGAGAGCTTGTTTGTCTATCAGTCAAAGAGCTTTACTAAAGACTTCTCTGTTAGTGATTTTAGAGCAGGAGATTATGTCATAGGAGTTGACTTGTCTTATCCAGGAGGATTTGTAAGCTCAAGCGAGCATTTTAGCATTAGTGAAACACGAGCAGGAAATTCCAAGACTATTTTCATTTTAGGATTTATTGCCTTGATAGTTATTATTGCCATAATCTCAATAATAAAGTATAAAAGAATGAATAGGGATTTAATATGGAGATGAAAATAAAGAGGATAGCAGTTGAATTGCTTATTGTAGCTTTGCTTATTTTGTCTTTTGCCGAGGCGCAGGAAGAAGATTTTAGCGTTAGCCCTCCTATTATTAAATCTGCTGTAAAAGAAGGAAGCAGCATTAATTATCCTGTCAGCATCATTAATTCAGGGCCACAGCAGAAATTTAGCATTTATTCTTCTTCAAGGCTTGAATTTATCTCATTTTCAAAAGATGAATTAATAATTGGAGAAGATGATACCGGCAGTTTTGATATTATATTTGACAGCGGAGGCTTTAAAGGAGTTTATGTTGGCAGCGTTATTATTTCAGACGAGAATAGCATAATAAAAATGCCTGTTGTGCTTGAAGTTGAATCTAAGGATATTTTATTTGATGTAAAAGCAAGAATGGCTCCAAGAGCTTTTGAAATTGCGTCCGGAGAGGATTTAGCGGTGGATATTATTTTGTGGGATATAGCTGCAAGCGACAATAATGCAGAGATTGAATATTATATCAGCGATATGAAAGGAAATGTTGTTCTCTCACAAAGCGAGAAGTTGAAAATTGATGATACGGTTAGTTTAAGAAAGAACTTTGAAATTCCAGAGGATTTGGAAGAAGGCAATTATGTTCTTTATGCTTATGCAAAGCAGGGCAGTTCTTTTGGAACTACATCTTTAATATTTTATGTTGGGCAATTTGTTAATTTAAGCCCTAAGTTAGAATTTGAATTTAATGATTATTTCTACTTTATAGGCGGAGTTTTATTTGTTTTGATAGCAGGGATTTTCATATTTAGTTATGTCATTGATAAAAAATTGCTTCACGCTGCTGAATGGAAGAAAAGGATATTTGATATTAGGAGGATGGACTTTAGTAATATTAATCAGACAGTAAGCAGATTAATTCACCAGAAAGAATTATTGGAAGAAGCTTATGAAAAAGGTTATATTCAGGATGAAAGTTATAAGGAAGGCAATGAAAAGCTGGGCAGAATGATAAGAGGATTAAAGAGGAAACTTTTATAAACTAAATTTATTTATTATAATGATGAAAAAAGGAAGGTCTGGGAAGAATAGTTCTGGTGATAGGTCTGCTCTTGCCGGTGCAATGAGGGATTTAGAAAACGAGATTACCCGGCTAAAACGAGAGAAAAACGAGATTAATAAGATACTAGAAGGCATTTCTACAACGCTTAATTTTGACCGCGGGAAAGAAAGAGAGCTGCAGGAAAGGATTGCAAAATTGATTGAAAAAGAAGCAAAGCTTAATGAGAAGAGAAAAGGTCTGCAGGGGAAGATTGATGGCGTATCAGACAAGATAGGCAAGATTTCTAAGATAAAGACAGAGATGGCTGATATTTGATTTGATAGATAACTTTTATTGATATTGTGTATTCTGTATAATATAGTTAAAAAGAAAATTAGTTAAAAGATGTTGTCTGAAATAGATATGGGAAATAATTATTTTCAGGCAGGGTTGAATTATATTTTATCTTGTGGGGTAGAATATTTGATTTTACAAACTGAAATAAAAGAAGGGACAGATATAGTTTATTTTAACAATTTTCCCGCTTTTTCAAATTGTATTTCATAGGCAAATAGCTTTTGCAAAGTTTCTTTTAATT
>CAYUCQ010000044.1:0-1996 GCA_964443535.1 Candidatus Woesearchaeota archaeon | reverse complement strand
TCTATAGTTGCATTGCCATTAGCTATAGCGTTTGCAATTGCTTCTGGAGTAAATCCTATAATGGGAATATATACAGCGATAATAGCAGGAATTTTAGGATCCTCAATTGGAGGCTCAAGATTTTCCATAACAGGGCCTACAGGAGCAATGGCTGTTATTATATTGTCTACAGTAAACAAATATGGGATAGAAGGGCTTTTAGTTGCAGGTTTTCTTGCTGGACTAATCCAGATAATTTTAGGATTAATTAAGATTGGAAGATTTGTAAAATTTATTCCATTCCCAATAATATCTGGATTTACTGCCGGAATTGGAGTAATAATATTTTTAGGACAGTTTAATAATGCATTAGGACTTTCAATCCCTTCAAAAGAGCATTTATGGGAAACATTATTAGAAGTTTTTTATAATATAAACAGTTTTAATTCTTTAGCTGTTATTATCACACTTTTTACAATTGTATGCCTTGTAGTCTTGCCTGTAATCTTTTCGAGATTAAGATATCTAAAAAATATTCCAATCTCGATTATTCCATTGATATTATCAACTGCTGCTGTAATTTTATTATCTTTATCAGTTCCACAAGTTGGAGCTATTCCTTCCGAACTTCCTAGCTTTAGTTTAATCAAAATAAATCTTGAGCTTATCGAGGCAGTTCTTCCAGCTTCATTGACAATCGCAATTCTAGGAATTATAGAGGCATTATTATGCGCTGTTGTCTGTGATGGTATGACAAACACTAAGCATAATAGCGATAAAGAAATTATCAGTCAAGGGGTTTGCAATACTGTATTGCCATTTTTTGGAGGTATTCCTTGTACTGCTGCTATTGCCAGGAGTGCTGTTAATATACGTGAAAAAGCAAGAACAAGAATCTCTGGAGTAATTCATGGAATTTTTATTCTTTTAACATTAGTAATGTTTTCCCAATTAGCACAATATATTCCTAAAGCTTTCTTATCTGGAATACTTATGGTTGTATCTTTTAAGATGATTAACATTCATGAATTCAAAACAATCTTCAAAATTAGTTATTCTGAAACAATTGTATTGTTAATAACATTTTTCCTAACAATATTTACTGATTTAGTGTTTGCAGTTGAAGTTGGGATGATATTAGCCATAGTTTTAATGTTCATAAGATTAACATCTATTGTTGATATTAAAAATATGGGTGACTATGGGCCTACAGGAGAGATTAATGCATTGGTATACAAAAATCCTCAGTTGGCTGAAGTTGTGAGCATTTACACATTGCATGGGCCATTCTTCTTTGGTGCAATGAATGTTTTTGACAAAAAAGTTACAGAGCATATGGATGTGAAAAAACCAATCCTTGTTCTGAAAATGAAGTATGTTCCTTTTATTGATTCTACAGGAGTTGTGCGTCTGAAAGAGATTATCAAAGAAAGGCATAAACAAAATAAAATAGTATTTCTTTCAGATGTTAACAAGGAAGTAATAAACACTTTACTAAGAGACGAAGAATTCTCCCAGTTAATGAAAAAAGAATATATCTTTGGAAAAACAAAAGAGGCATTATCTTATGTTGAAAAGAATATTCATTTATTCTTCTTGGGTGAGATGAAAAAATAATTCTATAAAAAATAATAGTTAATGTATGAGTTCTAGGCTGTAGAGTGTTAAAATAAAAAAGGAGGTGATCCAACAGCAGGTTCCCCTACTGTTACCTTGTGACGACTTGCCCCTTCTCACTGAGCTTAGATTCGTCTTAGTTAAAGACTAAGCCTCATCTAAACCCTGCTCGATTGGGATGACGGGCGGTGTGTGCAAGGCACATTGACATATTCACCGGGCGCTAATAACACCCGATTACTAGGGATTCCGGCGTCATGAGGATGAGTTACAATCCTCAATCCGAACTAAGACAGGATTTCGAGGGTTGGCTTCTCTTTTCAGAGTTGCATCCCATTGTTCCTGCCATTGTTGCGCGCGTGTAGCCCAGAAGATTCGGAGCATACAGACCTACCGTTGC
>CAYUCQ010000043.1:0-2095 GCA_964443535.1 Candidatus Woesearchaeota archaeon | reverse complement strand
AAAATAATAAAATAGTAAGATAGAGAGTAATATATAAAGTATATTTACATGAATTTATTATGGGAATAGATATGGCTACTATACCGAAAAAAGAATACGAGAAGCTTAAAATGCAGGCAAATATAGATGTTGAACTATTAGAGCAATTCATGGAAAGTTTCAAAGATATAAAAGCCGGAAGAATTAGAAGAGTTAAGTAATATCTTCCTTTAAAAAACGCAATACTTAAAAGTCAGAAATAAATACATTGCTTATGAAAACTCCGGAAAAGACTCTTGAAGAAAGTTTTAGGGAATTAAGGCAAAAATACAGCGATTATCAAATAGAATCATATAATCTTATTTATGGGGCAGTTGATTTTAC
Source organism: Candidatus Woesearchaeota archaeon (assembly GCA_964443535.1). Taxonomy (GTDB): domain Archaea; phylum Nanobdellota; class Nanobdellia; order Pacearchaeales; family GW2011-AR1; genus JAUSIK01. The sequence continues at coordinate 1,732 of CAYUCQ010000043.1, read as the reverse complement.
ATTGAAAAGACTGCCTAGAAGAGAAAAAATTAGCTCCAGCGAGTTTCTTGAGGGCTTTCGTTTGTATGCCATAGAGCAATTTGGCTGCTTGGCAAAAACTATTCTAAATAAACTTGAAATAAGAACAACTAATGATATTGGAGAGCTTTTATTTAGATTGATTGAATTCCACATTTTTCACAAGGATAAAAATGATGATAAAAAAGATTATGACAATGTTTTTGATTTTGACAAAGCTTTTAATTTAAAGCCTGTTGTTTCTTATGACTATGGGAGAAATAATTGGGAAGTCAGATATGTTCAGAGAAATTAAACCAAAAGCTATTTATATCTTAAATAACTCATTAAAACATGGAAAATAAAAACAGGACATTAATGGCAATTGTTATCCCTAGACCTGTCCTTGCGCTAGAAGATAAATTAGATAAGAAAGGAATTCTTTTACGTAATAAAGGAGAAAGCAGACAAGATTATGAAAGAAGGCAGATAGAATTATTTCATAGATCAGTAGAACCTGCGTTTGATTATTTAGCTGAAAGAGAGATCAGGCAAGGATTTTTTGCACATGAAGGATTTATCATAGCCTATCTTAAACCTCAGCAATACGAAGAACTTTCAAGCCAGTCTTTTATAGGCTCAATAACAACAGGCGACACTGAAGTAAATTTAGTTGCTTAATGAGATAAATTTAAATAATAGAATTTCATTGAGATATTATGCAATTAAAAATATTTTCCAGCTTTATTATTTTAATAGTATTATGCGTCGGAGTTTTTGCAGACAACGACAGAGTAAGCGACACAAAAAGAAACGACTATAATACAAGAATCGCGCATATTAGCTGCAAGATAGATTTAACAAAACAGCAAATAGATATTCTTTCTGCAATAGACAGCAACATTAGCTCACACAAAACAGCCTTAGACAATGATTTAATCAAGCTAAAGGAATTTGCAAGCGCATTTAATCACAAGGAATTCAATGATTATTTCTCCGCAACATTAAAAAGCAATTTAAGAGATTCTGCCAAAGCCATCAGAGACATAAAGCTTACTGATTTCAGGAGAAGCAATTTAATAAGTAGAGATGAAAAGTTAAGATTAAGAGACAGCCATAAATTAATGATGGATGAATATTCTGAATGCGTAAAAAATTCAGAAAATGACTGGGCTGATAAAAGAGCAGGACATTTGAATTCATGGATAGAAAAATGGGAAGATGTTATTGAGCATATGAAAGAAAAAGGATATGACCCTTCTGAAATGGAAACTGTTGTTGCAGACGCAAATTCTAAATTATTGCCTGCCTTGGAAGCAATAAGAAATGCAAATACAAAAGAAGTTAGAAGAGCTGCTATGCAAGACGCAAGAAATCTGCATCTGCATTTATGGGCAAGATTTGAGGTAGCCAGAGTTTTTGTTTATTTGAAGTTCATTGAAGCAGATGCAGTTGCCAAAGGTTATCAAACAGAAGTTGATGCGATAAAAGGAAAGCTCAACGGAGTCAGCAATTTGGTTGTTCCAGGAAAGACATATGGTCCTGGAGAATTTAATGCTGTCTGGAAAGCTATAAAAGAATCAGTAGACATGCTAAAAGAGTTAAACAGGAAGCTAAAAGCTTAAAATGGCTGAAAAGAAAAAAGAAACTAAGAAAAAGAGCAATACATGGATATGGATTGTTATAGCAATAGCCGTAGTTTTAATATTATTTATCGCCTTAAAAAATTATAATG
>CAYUCQ010000042.1:0-2473 GCA_964443535.1 Candidatus Woesearchaeota archaeon | reverse complement strand
CTTTTTTACGCTATTTACATTTGCGCTGTCTACGCTTATTTCTGCTTCCTTAGAAGCAGTTTTATCTTTCTTTGCCGCATATAGAATTAACATTGCTACTATTATTCCTAAAATAAATGAGAATATTACCGGCGTACTCGCAGAATCGCCTCCAACACCTATAACTGCTCCTAAAATTCTGCTTAGGAAATTGCCTTGTTCTTCAACTAAGACTTGCTCTTCGCATAATCTTTCTGCATCTGGCTTGAGAAGGATTGTTGTGCAATTGTTTAAATCTGTGCATGTTCTTGACTGAGCTCCAGCAGTGCCGCAGTCAGTCCAATCAGTGCATTCCCAGTTTTCAATGCAAATTGGAGGTGCTTGAATTACTTGGAATGAGCCGATTGAATTTCCGCTTCCGCCGCCTCCATTATTGCCTCCGCCATTATTTCCATTGGTATTTATTTGAGCAGGAACGCATTGTGATGTGTCATAAACGCAGTCTGACTTGCATGATAAAGTTCCTGTAGAACCAGAGATTAATGTTGAGCATAATTCTCCATTGATGTCAGAACCATCGCATTGCTCACTAGATTCAACTAAATTATTTCCGCAGAAAGAACTCTGTGATTTGTTATGCTCTATTACAATGTCGCCGCTGCCGGAATTAACTGAAAAACTGCCGCTGTCAGTTGCGACTTCTTCTAAGGCTGTAACTGAAACTGCTAATAGGATTACTAAAAATAGGGCGCTAATTGTTTTCATTTTGACTATTTTAGGGATGTAATTTTATATTTCAACTCGTGAGAGCCTGCCCCTATCTGAGAAACAATGCCTGTTGGAATATTTAAATTTAACTTAAAACTTGTTCTTTTGTTTAGTATTTCGTCATCTAGAGTTAATACTCCTGCTTCTACTTCGTCATCCAAAAGAGCCACGAATGTGCTATTCTTTCCGTTAGTTATTGTTGCATTCATCATTCCAGGAGTTACAACATCTCCTAAAAGGTCAAGCGAGAACTGCACTGAATTGCCTCCTCTCATGCAAATATTGAAAGTGAAGCTGCATTGCCCTCCTGTTTCAGGATTAATAGAGCATGATGCAGGAGTTATTGATTCTACAAATGTGCTGTCTATTAGAGTTTCATGAATTATTTTTTCTCCTATATTTCCAGCTTTATCTTCTGCAAATACTTTTAGCATATAATGTCCTGAAGGCAATTGCTTGTCTATTGAAGCATCATATGTTCCATCTTCCTGCAATTCCATACTGACATTTCTTACCATGCTTGTGCTATTCCATAATTCTGTCCAAACATTCTTTATCCCTGTTTCTTTGTCGTCAACTTTTGCTACTACAGACTGCACGCAGCTTTTCAGTTTTAATTCTGATTCTGGAGACTCTAGCACTGGTCTTCGTATGCTTATTGAAGGAGAAACGTTATCAACAAAAAATATCTGGCACATTGGGGCCTCGTTATTATCAACATTGTCTATACTTTGGAAGCAGATTTTGTGAGCGCCGCCTTCTTGAATTGATAGGGGCTTTTCATAAACCTGCCAGTCGTTATTTTCCCATTTAGCTATTTCTACGCAATTTTCTTCTGGACTCAACAATTCAGTTAATATTCCTGCCTTGTTTTCAATTTCACATATATTTTCTTTATCATACAATTTCTTTGTCTTTAAGCCAAACCATTCTGAATGTGTATTATTTGAGTTTTCATTTATATTCATTATCTTGAAAAGCGTTCTATTAACGCCTGAAGGATGAGGCTGTTTATCTTCTGCCGTTAATGTTATTAATGACTGTGAATTAATCCAGCTAAATGTGAAGTCTTCTATTGTAAAATCTTCTCCAACCCAATCTTTTATTTCGCTGAATAACCTTGAATACGTGCTGGAAGTTATTGGAGAAATATCATCAACAAAATGAACTTGTGACATCTCTCTTCTATTTCCAACTCCATCAATTGCCCAGAAGACTAAGTTATGCTCTGACTGCTCTTCAAATGTGAATGATGTTGCTAATGTAATATTTGTATCATTTTTTGCTTGCAAGCAAATTAGCTCTTCATTGTTTATTTTATAGCATAATTCTTTTAGCTTGCTTGCAGAATCTTCTGCTGTTAATGTTATCTTTGTTTTTGTGCTGACAAACTTGCCATTTTCACCGCTCTGTGGAGTGCCTATTATTTTATCTAATTTTGGGGCATTGTTGTCTATATCGAATTGCTTGCTTTTGGGATTATTTTCATTACATGCTTTGTCCTGTGCTTTTTTGGATACTATACATTTATTTTCTCCATCCATTGGGCATACTTCTCTTGTATTAATTGTAAAAGGCTTATTGCAATCAGTTGGTGTCCAATCAACAGTCACATTGCCTCCCTGAGTTAGAAAACCATTTTGGACCTTGTAGGAGCATTTGAGCAAATTTGCGTCTTCATCAGTTTCTGTGATTTCTAAATTGCCTGTTACCCATTTATTTTCAT
>CAYUCQ010000041.1:0-2552 GCA_964443535.1 Candidatus Woesearchaeota archaeon | reverse complement strand
GCGTCTTCATCAGTTTCTGTGATTTCTAAATTGCCTGTTACCCATTTATTTTCATTTGTATTTGTTATGTTTACTTCTGGGTCTTTATTGTCAATAGTTATCTCGCTTGATAAGTCGCTCCAAACTCCAATATTATCTGCTTTGTCATGCGCTCTAACCTTTACCGTTAGCTTATCGCCGTCAGACAATCTTAATAATTTACTCAAATCAAAACTATTTCCTTTGACAGTTATATTTTCAGTAAATCCTCCTGCGATATTTTTAACTTCTATAGAAACATCAAAGAAACCTATATTAGCACAGCCTTTATCAGCTGCGCTCCAGGAAAATGTTATATTCTCTTTATCGCCATTTATATAATTAGCATCGCAGAATTTATCTCTTGTTAATACAGGAGTGCTTGGCTTGTTTGGCTCTTGGCTGTCAATGCAAAACTCACAAAAGTTTGAATTATTTGAATCTGAAAAATTCTCTTTATTATTTTTTGAATCTGTTGCTCTTCCTGATAAATCATGCCATCCTTCTATAAGGTTGAAATAAGATGTTCCTGTGTGCCAGTCTTCAGTTTTTTCATTGCATGCTCCATCGTCACATACTGCATTATTAGGAGCATTATCATCTAATCTTGTCTGCACTTCAATTATATTAGAACTTGCATCTTTAGATTCTCCATGTCCTACAACATCATTATAATTCAAGTATGCCTTTCTTCCGTCATCTTCAAGAGAGCATTCTCTTTCATCGCTTGTTTCATCAGTGTTTGTAAAATGAGTTATTTCTGAAATAGGAGGAATTTTATCTGAAGATACACTGCCACCTCCGCCACCTCCACTAGAACTATTATTGGGTGCTATAAATCCGCCTACTACGCCGCTACCATAATCAGGGATTGAAGAATCTGCGGCAAATATGCTGACTGAAAAAATTGATGTTAAAAGAGTTATAATTAAAATATTTAAAATCAATCTCTTTTTTATCATGAATTATTATCTTTGAATTTGTATTTAAAGATTATTGTTATGGAAAGAAGCTATTACTAATTATTCAAAAAGATATTTTTTATAAATTAAGTGTCACTGCCAACGCCAAGTGCGCCTATTATTTCAACTGTGAAATTCTTTTGCTCGCCGCTTGTTCCACTGCTTCCAGATGAGCCAGATTCTGAACTGCCTGAACCGCCAGACGAGCCAGAACTATTTGTAGTCTTGCATACTCCAAGATAATCTCCATGAGCTAAGTGTGCCTTGACAGCAGGCTCTCCGATAGAGATTGTTTCTTTTCCATTGTGGCATAAAGTGACTTTCTTTTCAGAATTTGCGCTTACATTCTCAATTCTGCCTTCTTCAACAACATCCTCGTACTCGTCAATTTCATTTGCCAGGAATGCCCACCAAGGCTTGTCAATAAACATTATTTCTCCTGTTTCTGCGTCAACTCCTGCCTTTATTTTCATCTTTGCCTTTAATATGAAAAGAATCCTTGAATCTTTTTCAGTTTCAATTTCATAAGCAATTTTCACATTTTCATTCTTTCCAACTTCTTTCAGTATAACGCTGCAGTTTGATTCTGCGCATTTTGCCCTTAATCTTGCCAGCGCAATTCCAGAAGCGCTGTCAGGCATTATTTTAATTTCAGCAAGCTGCCCGTTAGACAGAAATGCTTTTAATCTTGATCCATTAGCCAAATCTTCAGTTGTGAGATTTAATCCTGTTTTTGCTCTTATCTTGCCAGCGATAATTTCCTTTAGCTCGCCTCTTTCATCAAGCTCTTTTATTCTTATTACTTTCTTTCCGTTGACTTCTATTGCTCCATCATTTGCCTTTATTTTAATTCTGAACTCTTCCTTAATCTTAGATTCTGCTGCCTTGTCTTCAATTTTTTCTCTTATTCTGACTTCAATCTCGCCCGCTTTTTCTTTTATTTCTTCCTTGACTTCTTCTGAAATTCCAAGCCCTTTCTTAATTCCTTCTCTGACTATATTCTTTTCTTCATCATCAGAATCTGCAAGTGCAAAGCTAGCAAATATTCCTAAAAAAATAAGCGCGCCTAGTAATATCGCGAATTTATTCATTTAAACTCTCCTTCTGCCTTTTCCTTTTGCTAGAATCATTAGTTTTCTTTTCCTTCTTGATTTTCTTACTGTTTTTCTCAAGGTATTATATCCTCCTGTGAGACTTGCAGAGAATTGATGTCGTCAACACCTAAATCAGGATTTTCTCCAATGTCTAATCCTGATATATCGTCTGCTGCTTCTCCATCATTAACATTATAATTTTTTAAGGCGATAAATAATATTAAAACTACGGTAAGAAAGATCATAGATGTAAAAAGATTCATTAAAACATCCAAGAAATAAAATCTTAAACTTTGAAAAAAGCTCATTATCTGTTCATCAAAGATAAAACTAACAGCCATAAATAAAAAGAAAGTTAAAAATACGTAAGTTTTTTTCATAAATTATTTCAACAAGCACTTATTTAAATAAGTAATGGTGTAAAAACTGTGTTATCCCGAAATTATTTCATAAGGCTGATTTAATTAGCTTTATGAAA
>CAYUCQ010000040.1:1674-3195 GCA_964443535.1 Candidatus Woesearchaeota archaeon | reverse complement strand
AGACGTGAAGGCAGAAAATATTGTTCTATATCCATATGCTCATCTTTCATCAAACCTATCTTCTCCAGATATGGCTCTTGAATATCTTGTTGAAGCACAGAATTGTCTTGTAAAAGAAGGATTTAAAGTTACAAGAGCGCCTTTTGGGCATTACAAAGAATTTGAGCTTAAATGCAAAGGCCATCCACTATCAGAATTATCAAGAGAATTTGGGAAAGGAGAAGATGTTAAAGGCAAGCATAAAACAATAGAAATAACAGATGGCGAGCAGGATATTTCAAAACTATTAAAAGAAATATCAAGAACAAAGCTTGATACTTCCAAGCTAAAAGAGAACGACCACAGGATTTTAGGGCAAAAACTTGATTTATTCAGCTTTAATGAATCTGCTCCTGGCCAGCCTTTCTGGCATAACAATGGCTTGATTGTTTTTAACGAGTTGTTGAGACTATGGAGAGAAACTCATAAAGAAGCAGGCTATCAAGAAATCTCAACACCTCAAGTTTACGACAACAAGCTCTGGAAAGTTTCAGGGCATTGGAATTTATATAATGAAAATATGTTCCTGACAGAATACGAAGAAAGAAAATTCGCAATGAAGCCAATGAATTGCCCTGGCGCAATGCTTGTTTACAAAACAAAAACAAGAAGCTACAGGGATTTGCCTCTAAGATTATCTGAAATAGGAACCGTCCATAGAAAAGAACTTTCAGGAGTATTATCAGGATTATTGAGGGTAATAAGAATAACGCAGGATGATGCGCATATATTCTGCGCAGAAGAGCAATTGCAGGACGAAATAACAAATGTAATAATTCTTTTCAAGAAAATACTTGATAGTTTTGGCTTTAAGTATAGTTTCACAATAAGCTCAAGAAGCGCTGAAAAAAAGGACAAATATCTAGGCACTGATCAATTATGGAACAATGCTGAAGATGCTCTTGCAAAAGCTCTTGGAAAATTAAAGATTAAATTTGAAAAAATGCCGGGAGAAGCAAAATTCTACGGCCCAAGCATGGATGTCATAATTAAAGACTCTCTAGGCAGAGAATGGCAATGCTCAACCTTGCAATTAGACTTTAACACTCCAAAAAGATTTGAATTAGAATATGTAGGCAAGGACAACAAAGTTCATGTTCCAATAGTTCTTCATAGAGTTGTTTTCGGCTCATTAGAGAGATTTATAGCAATTCTCTTGGAGCATCTTAATGGCAACCTCCCATTATGGCTTTCTCCAATTCAGGCAAGAATAATAGATTTCACAGACAGAAATTCAAAGTCAGCAGAAAAAGTTCTCAAGGAGTTTAAAAAAGAAATTCCAAGCTTAAGAATAGATTCAGATTTCAGGTCAACAACTCTGAATGAAAAAATAAGGGACGCAGAAATGCAGAGGATAAATTACATCATAGTAATAGGTGACAAGGAAGAAAAAACATCAAGCCTTGCAATAAGAGAACGCGGCGAAAAGCCCAAATTTGGAATAAAGCAGAAGAAGTTTATAGAAGATTTGAAGGATAAGTT
>CAYUCQ010000040.1:0-1574 GCA_964443535.1 Candidatus Woesearchaeota archaeon | reverse complement strand
AAGGACAAATATTCTGATGCTTTTCTTGTTGCAGGATTCTTTGTTTTGGATTTTGAACAGGGTCAGAATATTCATCAAATAGATTTCTACATTCCTTCAAAGAAGAAATTCGCAGCATTTACACTTGACGAAGGCGTTAACATGCAGATATTAGATGCAGCAATGGATAAAGTTCCTGAAAAGCTTGACATGAAGACAAATATTGATTTAGATGCTCTTCATGGAATCCTTGAAGATGAAATGAAAAACAGGAACATGACAGAAGAAATAAAGAAGATAATTGCAGTTATTCAAAACATAAAAGGAAAGAAAGTCTGGAATGTTAATTGCGTTCTGTCAGGTATGGAAATTCTTAAGGCACACGTTGAAGATGAATCTGAAACAGTTCTTAAGATGGAAAAGACTTCATTCATGGAAATCATGAAGAAAGTTCCAATGGAGCAGATGAAAGCTGCCAAGGCTGCTCCAGTGGCTGTAGCACCTTCAGAAGAAACAGAAGAAGAGGAAGGAGGCGCAGAGGCAGAAGATCAAGCTTCAGCTCAAATAAAGAATCTTGATATTCTTGAAGAGAAAATACTGAAAGAAAAGCAAAGACTCAAGAGTCAAATAGCTGAAAAAGCTGCAAAAGCAGGCAGCAAAGTTAAGACTGCAAAGAAGGCAAAATCAAACGCCTAATTGTTTCTTGCTCCAGAGCATCTTTGTATAGCCACTCTCAACAACTTGATTCTTTCTTATATCTAATTTATCAATAACTTCCAATACCTTTTCTCTTGCCATATTAACATGCTTCTTATCGCACAAATACTCCACTTCCAGAAACCATCCAAGATTCTTCAAATTATTAATCTCTATATGAAAATTCTTGTTTATAGTATATAATTCAGTAATTTTCTCCTTTCTCAGCCATCTCTTGAACCCAAAATCTTTAATCAGCTCCAAAAAAGCATCAACGCCTCGCAAAACAAATTCCCTTTCGTCTTTTGCATGCACGCCCTTCATATAAGACAATTTCTTCTTGAAATTAATCTCATATATGCCTCCTTTTTTTCTTATCCTCAAGCTTTTTTCAGGATATTTCTTCATATTTTCTAAAGTGTAATAATCATCAATCTTAGTTTCTTTCCTTGAAAATTTGGCAATTTTGCTTATCTTCTTTCTGAAAATAGCAGGATCAGAAATCTTTATTTTCGCCTCAACTTCTATCATATCACATTAAATGAAAAGACATATTTAAATCTAACATTTTTCGGCTTGTTGTGCTAGCTCATGACATTTGTCGCCCTCTATCAAAATAGTTTATTGAATGCAAAATAAATTCCGCTTGGGAATTTATTACCCAAGCTCGTATGAGGCCTAAAGTGATTATATCTCATCCTAAAATGCTCCGCATCTCTGCAGAACTTTAGCTCATTAGCTAAAGTCTGGAAGAATCTTTCTATCTTACCTGTCGTAGTTGGCGAATGAATAGCAGTCCTGATATGCTTAATCTCTCTGCGATTGCACCATCTATCGAACTTACTATGTTTGCTTCTTAATCCAAAAACATTTCCATTATCAGTTAAGATTTCTCTGGG
>CAYUCQ010000039.1:0-3784 GCA_964443535.1 Candidatus Woesearchaeota archaeon | reverse complement strand
AAATGGAGTTCCTATCTGAAACATTGAAATAAATGTTCTCAAGCTCTCTCCAATATTCAAAACCTTTGAGCCCTGTGGTATACTTATGCTTAAATCAAACAATCTCTTCTCGCTCAATACATTAATCAATACAAGAACTTCTTTAGTAACTCCTCCTGCCTTGAAAGTTATCCTGCCTGCGTGAATGCCTGAAGCAGGCGCCTTGACTTTCAATATAACTGACTCTTCTTTGCCTTGCCCTATAGCCAGCTTATTCGCGCTTAGCTCTGCAATGTTCTCTATGCCTTTAATATCTATATTTACAGTTGTATCTCCCTTATTGTTCTTTATCTTTATCTCCCTTTCTTCTTCCTCGCCTGCAACTATAAATAGATTAATCTCTGATGGAGAAACTTCAAAATCTGCCGTAGTTATCGCAGCGCCGCCTCCGCCGCCCCCACCAGAGCTTCCCCCAGTTCCAGGACCAGGGCTTGGAGTAGGAGCAGGAGTAGGAGCTTCTGTTTCAGGACTTGCAAGCCTCTTTACTGCTTTAACTGCCTGTTCTATTGCTCTAAAGAATACTGAATTCTTATTAATTATGCTATCAAGGCCAATAGACTGCGTAGGATTTCTTACTATACCGCGAATTCTATTCACAACATCACTTATAACAGCGCCCTGAACAAGCTTTCTATTAAATGAGGCACTAACTTTAGTCAAAGGATTCACTATTATTCCGTCAACTATGTTTACTGTGAATTCCTCAGCAAAAACAGTTGCTCCATTAAAGAATAAAGGAACTCCTTGAGTTATGGTTCTAAAGAATGAAGCTCTCTTACTAATGAAATTTCCTGCAAATACGCTATCAGTCAGTATTCTAACAAATCCTTTTGTTCTTGCAGCAATTTCATCCAGTCCAACAGCCTGTATCAATGCTCTTCTAAATGAGGCTGTTCTGCTCACTGAATCATCAAGATTAATTTCTCCTATCACACTTCTAAACCCAAGCAACTGCTTAGCGGTATTAGCAATTATTCTAAATGGCTGTGTTACTGAGCTAAATATCCCTTTAGTTCTAGTTGTTAATTCAGTTATGTCAAATGGTTGCACTAAGTTCCTTGTAATAAATGCAATTCTATTTGTTAAAGCGTCAATTACTAATCCATCATTAAATGTTCTGACAAATCCTTTTATCTTTGTAACTAAACCATCTAATGCAATAGGCTGTGTAATTGTTTTTGTAATAAATGCAATTCTCTTAGTAAGAGCATCAATTCTAACATTTTCAGCCAGTGTTCTGACAAATCCTTTTGTTCTTTCTGTGAGCGCACTAATTGTAAATCTTTCTATATTTTCTCTAAATATGCCGAAAACTCTCTGCACTAAATTTCCGAGTACTACATTCGCTACATTTCTCCTATCAAAAGCGCCCTTTCTCTGCAATAAGTCTGTAAGTCTAAAATTCTGGCTGATATTGACGTTGAAAAGTGCTCCTCCAGCAGCTGGCTCATTCCATAGGTCAACTACAATATGATCGCTCAATACAGGCGAATAAAATTTGCCTGATTGGTTTCCATTCCAAGAAATAAAATCAAATTCTAATGACAAATTATTTGTATTTGCTTGCGAAAGATTGAAATAAGTAGGCTTATTATTTCCATCGCTTATATTATACCATGAAGTATTTGCAGTCCATGTTCCGCCATTATATTCTCTCAATCTTAAGCTTATGTTAGTGCTCATCAATAATGTAGAGTTCGTTGTTACATTTACTCTATTATTCGTGCCGCTAAAATTAACATTCTCAAATAGTTGATTTGCAGGCGTAGCAAATCTAGAAGACTGATTTGCAAAGATTAATTTTATTTCATCTGGCGAAAGAGAGATATTGAATATCATAATCTCATCTACTTTTCCGTGAAAATCCTGTCCTTGCGCACAGTCATATCCTATAATAACATTGCTCGCAGTTCCGGCTCTGCTGTCTATAACTAAAGTATTAGCTGTGGATGTATTGAAAGCAGCATTTATGTAGGTAGTTACATGAGTTGCATTCTTAGTTACGCTGTAAAAATTCCACACATTATTCGCCAGCCCAGGGCTTGTTATAAATGGGCCTCTAAGAGTTCCTCCAGATGTAAAGTAAAAGTCAAATCTTTCAGCGCTGTTTCTCTCAACAGCATAATGATAAGTTGGCGCAGTCATAGTTCCATCTGTCCAGCATTTAGCCAGAACAGAGTCGCTTGAGCCGTCAGGCATATTATACCAGAAAGATATAGCCATTTCATTGCCTGAAATATTAAGAGAGGGGCTGTTATCTATTTCAATAACATCATTAGCATTGTCAAAAAATGGATATCCTCCTATAATTCCTCCTGAAACATTCCATGTTGCGTTATAAAATATTCCGTTATTGTCATTATTAGAATAATCATAAGTTACATTTCCGGGGTTTGTTATATTAACATCAAATGAATAATAAGCGACAAGTGATGAATCGTTAAGTGATGCATGACATAGAGGATATCCTTCACAAGTAATATTATTCTTTGTAGAAACATAAGATTCTACATCCTCTATTGTTATTGCAGGATCAAGCGACCATTGATTTCCAACTGTTAAATTACGTTCAGTGAAATTAAACATATTTGAAGCATGATTGCTCCCATAAATTCTATTTATCATTGGAGCACTCTCATTATAATACTCTGTAACATTAGTTTCGTTAATGATGCTCTTTTGAACAATATGGTTTTTACTAATGTCAGAAAAGTCAAACTTGACAAATCTTTCTGTCTGGGTAAACTTGCCAGTCTCTGTACTAATCAAAAATTTAAATCCTTCATTAGTTCCCTCAATTGGCATGCTTGAATTAGCCACAAAGAGTATGTCTGCGATATTCTGCGAGAAGTCTATTCCAGCAGCATTGTTGGTTATAGTAAAATTATATCCAAATTCCCATCCTTGTTTCCTGCTAGTTTGCCAAAGAGTAGTTGTAGGGAAATCATCAAAATACATTATTGAGCCGTTCCTTAAACTAACTAATATCGTAATATTTAAGCTAAAATCTGGATGTAGAAGACTAAGCCTGTTGCCGCTTGTAGACAAACTAGTGCCATCAAAGAATATTTCTTCTTTGAATTTTGATATTGGAAAATCAGTCTGCACCCTTAAAGGCTGTACTGGCGCTCTTATGAATGAAGCAACTCTCTTGACTAAAGAATCAAGTCCTATTCTTTCTATCAGTTTTCTAACTAATCCTTTTGTCTTTGTAGTTGAGTCATCTAACGCAATATCCGCAGTTACGCTTCTAGATTTAAGTATCTGTTTTGCCGTATTAGCAGCTATTTGAACTGGCTGCGCCAGGTTTCTTGTAGCTGATGTAATTCTCTTGGTTATATCTCCAAGTTTAAAGCTTTGGGTTACTAAGCTAAATATTCCCTTAGTTCTAACTGTTAATTCATCTAATCCAATAGATTGTGTAAGTGTTCTTGTCAAGAAAGCAATTCTTTTAGTAAGAGCATCAATTCTCACATTTTCAGTTAGTATTCTAACTAATCCTTTTGTCCTAGCCGTTAATTCATCTAAATTTACATTTTGAATTATTAATCTGCTGATTGATCTAGTTGGATCTGCTGTATCAGTCAATACAACGCCCCCAGTTATAGTTCTAAATGCAAACAATTTCTTTGCCGTATTGGCAATTATTTTGAACGGCTGTGTTACCGAGCTAAATATTCCCTTCGTCTTCGCAGTTATCTCTGCTAAATCAAATGTCTGCGCTAAATTTCTTGTTAGAAAACTA
>CAYUCQ010000038.1:0-3815 GCA_964443535.1 Candidatus Woesearchaeota archaeon | reverse complement strand
ACAAATGGGGCAAATGTTCTTATTATAGGAATAAATCTAGCAAAAACAATTGTTTTTCCACCATGTTTAGTGTAAAATTCTTCTGTTTTTCTCAAATATTTTCCCTTGACAATCTTATCATTTTTAGACATTTTCTTGCCAAAATATTTGCCAATTGCATAATTAAAGCTGTCTCCTAATATTGCTGCAGACGTAAGAAGAAAGAACAGCAGGAAAATGTTCAGGCCTCCCTCTGTAGCAAGTGTTCCTGCTATAAAGATAAGAGAATCTCCAGGAAGAAAAGGAGTCACAACAAGTCCTGTTTCTGCAAATATGACAAGGAAAAACAAGATATAGGTAAATGCACCATAATTTTGAATAATAATGCTCACATATTCATCCATATTAATTAAAAAATCTAAAGGATTTACCATTGTTTTATTGCCCAGCCCGCCTTAAAATCCTTTTAGCATCACTATAAATCGGTATATTTTTTATTCTAAATATCTTTACATTGGCAAACCATAATAGCACAACAAAAATAGTGCTTCCTGCATACCAGAAAGCATTATGCGCTCTATCAAAATAAGCGTAATTGTTCAAGAATAAAGAAGCAAAAATAACTATTCTCAAGACATTAACTAAAAGAAAACTGCCAAATAAGAATAACATGCTCTTCACTCTTTTTTTGGCTTCAATAGGCGTTGTCAAGTTCAATATCAGCAGCAAATAATACGCAGAGCCTGCAACACAGGCAGGAATAATCTGGGCATGAATTCCATTAAGAGAAATTGTATCTGTAGCAAATATAAGAGCTACATCGCTGTAAAATATTTTCAAGATAAATAAAACGCTGTAAATAGTAAGTGGTGTGAATACTTCATAAAACAGCCACAAATTTCCCAAGCCAAGCAATAAAAGAATAACATATCTCAATGCCAGATGCACAAATGCTTTCATGAGAATAAATGTGATAATGACTTTAAGAAATTATTGCCCTATCTTCTTCTGTAACTTCTCTATTGCCAATATTAGTTTAGCAGGCGTATTAAAAAATATCTTCTCTTTAGTCTTAGAATTTATTATATTCCACTGATAAATATTATCTTGTTTAGTTGGTTTTTTATTATTAAAATATTCCCAATCCAAAATTCTTAACTCATAGACACTAACAGATTTTGCTTTTGTATTCATATTATTTTTCTCTAAGTATTTTTTTAAAGCAGTAAAATAAAAAGATTAAAACTTAAAAATCTATTTTCTTGAGATTCTCATAGCAACAACTATGATTAAAATTATAAGGACAACATTAATTATTCCTATAACCCATATCAAATTGTTTCCGCTTCCAAGAGCGCCAGTTACTCCGCCAGTTATAGATCCGCCTGTAGCAGATTCTTCTATATTGACTTGAACTTCTCTTGTTTCAGTTTTACCTTCAGATCTGACTTCTAATGTGAATGACTGATCTCCAGTTGCATCTTTATTAACATCAAAAGCAAGAATTATTTCCTTGCTGTCTTGCTGTTCAAGGCTTACCAATGGCTCTGAAATAGACTGTAAATCAGCCCAAGATTCAAAGTCCTTTGCTGCAATAAGATAATCTGCTTCTCCTGATATAAGGCCTGTTATTGTTGCTCTTACAAGCAATTCTTCGCCAGGCTTGGCATCAGAATCCAAGTCAGCTGTAATTACTGCTATTCTGCCAGTTGGAACTTGTCCGCCTGTGCATTCAACATCAAGAACATTTAATCCTATCCTTGTAGTTTCGTCAGATGTTTCCCTGTAATCTCCATTTCTATAATCATAGTTTGCCTCAAATTCAAGATTATACAACTTAGCTTTCAATCCTTGAGGAACTGTAAATGTAAAGCTGACATCAGTATTGTCGCCTTCATCCATATTTTCTCTTATTTCTTTTTCAAGGCGTATTCCCAATTCTGTGCTGAAGAAGTTAATTCTTATTTGATCTTGTTCGTCATCTCCCACATTAAATACATCAGCGCTAACTGTAACTGTGTCTCCGCATGTAACTTGGCTAGGTGTTATTTCTATGTTGTCAAATGCTATGAACTTTCCTTCATCTGATTCTCTGTCTACGCTTATGCTTTCAAAAAATTCATTGTCTAAATCATCAGATGTGTCTGAGCACTCAACGTTTTCTCCGTCATCATCGCTATATACCTTGACAGCTAATCTATAGCTTCCAGGTTCAAAGTCAGCTGGAACAATGAATGTAAATATTACAGTCTCTTCTTCGTTATCATTTAATCTTCCTAAATCTATCTTTTCTTCATCTGCATTGTCAAAGTCAAGATCACCAACTTGATCTCTGCCTGTAGAATCAAATAAAGCCATCTCTACAAATATATCATTAATATTATCATCACCAGTATTTTCAACTTCAACTTCAACTTCAACTTCGTCCAATGGCAGCCATTCATCATCTTCATCTCCGCTGTTGCTTATATCTACTGAATTAATAACAAGATCCTTGTTTGTTGAGCCCTTGCTGCAAAAGCTCTTTGTGAATGTTATTGTTTGTGTTGAACTAATATCGTCAGTTGGAACTGTTGTTCCATTGTCTCCTTTTGCTGTAATTGTAGATGTATAAGTGCCAAACTTTAGGATTCCTATAACATTAGCTACATTGACATTCAATACTTGTGTGCCAGCAGCTGCAATACTTGTAACTGAAGCAGGAGATATAGTTAAGCCAACAGAATTTGCTCCATCAACTATATTGCTTATAGTTAACTGAACATTCTGTGTAGCATTATCATTATTTGTTAAAGTTAATGTTGCATTCTTGCTAGTTTCACTTAGTGAGTTTGACGGAACGCTTAATGTTAATGCGCTTGCAAATCCAGAAATAATTATTCCAAATAGTGCGAATAACATAACTGTTGATAATATTCTTTTCATCATGTTGTAACTAAGCAATTACAATGCTTTATAAACTTTTCGCTTTTCCAAAAGATATGTTAGTTTATGATATTAAACAAGAATTTATATACTTCTCGTATTAAATAAAACAATTAAGAGGTACGTAGATTAAGATGCCAATTCGCGCAAGGGAAAATTTATTTGGTGCATGGGCTTTTCTCATAGGAATTATTCTAGCAGTATTAGTCGGCATATTTGCAGGCGCGAGGACAAATCCTCTTGTATTAGGCATTTTAGCTTTAATAGGAATAGTTGTAGGATTTTTTGTTACAGAAAGAGATGTCCAGACATTCCTGCTTGCTTCAGTATCTTTGGTAATAGTAAGCTTTGCAGGAATTCAAGGGCTTGTGCTAAGCGCAGCAGTAATAGGTATTAACATAGGCCAATTAGTTGCTTCTATTCTCGGCGCACTTCTTGTTTTGTTCGTCCCAGCAACAATAATTGTAGCCCTAAAAACAGTCTTTTCATTAGCAAAAAGCTAATTTCACTTAACTATCACATTTTTCTCTTTCAGCCTTTCTCTTGTAATAAGCACATATAATCCTTTATCTTCCATATCAATATCATATTCTGAACCGCTAAAAGTTACGCTGGCAATTCCTGCATTTGGAGGCGTATTTATTACATCCGTATTATTAACAAAATAAGCCAGAGTTTCGTCGCCATAAACTATTGCAATGCTTACATCATTATACCTGCTTGAATAATAGCCAATAAATATCTTTATTTCTTGAGCTATTTGATCTGCGCTATTGCTTGCAAATGCCCTATTATCAATAAGCTGCGCTGTTTCATATCTAATTTCCTCTGCCAGATTGTCAATTGTCTTGTCTACTGCAGGCGCGAGGACAAATCCTCTTGTATTAGGCATTTTAGCTTTAATAGGAATA
>CAYUCQ010000037.1:0-4548 GCA_964443535.1 Candidatus Woesearchaeota archaeon | reverse complement strand
AAGATGAAAGCAAAAGAGGTGGCTAAAGAAGAGGCTTTTGACGAAGAGGTAAGTGACCTTGATCAAGATGAACTTTTCGACGGCCTTACATCAACAGAAGAATTGTAATTTCTTTAGGTGCCTCGCATGAGGCACTTATTTTTTCTTTTTTATTAAATTAAGATAAATTTTCTAATGGATAAATTACGCATTGAGTTCTTCCAGAAAGTGCAGGTCTATCTGGATTCAATTCTTCTATAATGTCATAATGCCAGGATATATTATAAGGATCTTTGAAATTCCATTCACCTATCCAAACATTGCCAGTTTTTCTATAACTATATTCAACTTCACCAAATCTTAACAACACGCTGCATGAATTGGCAATTTGTCTGACAATAGTCCTACTATCATATATTTTAGTGAATTGTAAGACGTCATCTACCATATCGCCTTCTATTTTTGATGAGCAAACATCTACTAATCGCCCTTTAATAGCATTATTGCTATATACTCTAAAATATCCTCCAAATGAACTATCTTGAAAAGGCTCTTGGGAAAAATGCCCTACTATGCCATATATTTTATCTATCATATCACATAACTCTCTTCAGATTAGTAAATTCCTTGATTTTGCCAAGCCTTCCATATAATGCAAGAAGCTTTTCCTGCGCAGTTTTCTTCTCGCTTTCCGTTATATTCAGGCTAAGAAATTTCTCATAAGCCAGCATGGCGCTGTTTCTTTTGTCTTTGACAAAATATTCATCAGCTTGATTCTTGTAAAAATCAATTTTCTTTTGCTTGACATCCCACTTATCTCTTTCAGTTCCATAAGCCATGGCTTTTTCAAATGCTATGTCTGCAAACTCAAAATTTCCTGCTTTGATAAACAGTTCAGCAGATTTTACAAAATCATTTATCTTGCCCTTGTCAAGCGCATTTATTGGCGCAGCGCCCTGAAGCATTTTGCCTGCTTCAAGAAACATCTTTTTGGCTTCATACAATTCAGATAATTTCACAAGGCAGAATCTTCTGGAATCAAAATCAAGCTGCTGCTTCAAGCATCTCATCAAATAGTCAATCTTGACATAATCACCCATAGTATTTAGCTTGGCTTCTATATCTCTTCTGTTCGCCTCTTTTGTTATCATAATAATTATGAGATAAAGGCGTTTATAATTTTTGTTGTTTTACAAGAGGTAAATTAAATGTCTGGAATTTATTTTTTTAAATTATCAATTAGCAAAAAGCTTATATAATATTGCCTTTTACATATAATTATGGAGCAGATAAAAATAGACGCAAAAGAAATAATGACGAAATTAGCAAGACTTCAAACAGACATGGATTATGTAAGAGAGCATATAGAGGATATTACTTTGACAGAAGACGACTTGAAAGCTATTGAAGAAGCTAGAAGAGATTTGAAAGAAGGAAAAGCAAGGAGGTTGTAACCCTCTAATGTATTTTGTAGACCTTTCTCAGCGCGCTCAAAAATTTCTTGACAAACTTGATACTCATATAAAAGAAAGAATTGAAAATAATTTAAAGAGATTAGAAAATAATCCTGTTCCAAGTGATGCAGTATTTATCGGTAGAGAAGGTGGAGAGAAAATATTTCGTTATAGAATCGGGGATTATCGCGCCTTGTATTCAATTGATGAGAATAAGAAGATTATTCTAGTAATGAAAATCGATAAAAGACCAAGAGTTTATGATTGATGAATAATTAATTTCCCTTATAGCTAAAAGAAAGTTCATTATATTCTTCAGTATTATAAACGCAAATTCCTTCTCTCTTCAACAAAACAAATTCAGAAATATCAACATCTAAGGCCATCTTGCTGCAAATTGTGCAATAAGGCTCGCCAGCAGCAGTTATTTTACCCATTTCATCTATTCTTGCAAAATATAATCTTGAGTCTCTTAATTTATTAGGATTATGCTGCAAAGCATTCATTATCGCTCTTTGCTCTGCATGCATGCAGCAAGTCTTGTCAGTTACTTTCTTATGCACCTCATCTTTAGAACAAGAGCATCTTCTTTGTGATTCAAGCCCTCCAGGAGGAGAATTAAATCCGCGTCCTATAATTTCCCCGTCTTTCGCAATTACAGAGCCGCATTTTGCCCTCAAGCAAGTTGAGCCAGTGGCAGAACTTTCTGCCTCGTTCATATAATTTAAAGCAAATTTTTCTTCTTTTCCAGATAAATATCTCATAGAAAATGATTATTTAATCCCTATTTAGCTCTTTCGTTTTCTTCAATAATTCTTCCCAATATTTTATGAACTTCAGGCAGTGAAGCGTTATCTAAACTAATCTGCCTTTGATTTATAGGACGAAGCGGGCGATCTCTGTGATGAGGATCTCTTTCCCAATGGCTTACATAAACGTCTAATCTATGATTAGGATGAAATTGATATAAAGTGCATGCATCCATGCTGCCTCTTATTTTCCTCATCTCTTCATAATCTTTTCCACTATAAACAATCTCACTGCCGACAATATTCATTAACAAGAAAGACTCACTCATATCAGAAAAAAGAAATTACTTCTTCTCCTTTAATTCAATACAAATACCTGCAGCAACTGTTGCTCCAGCGTCTCTAATTGCAAAGCCAGCCATGTGAGGATTGTTTGCATGTGTCTCCAATACCAAGTTTCCTATAGGCTTGACTCTTACTTTAGCAACATCTCCTGTCTTCAAAAAGTCAGGACTCTTTACTTTGCTTCCATCAGGATTAGTCTTCTCAATCAACTCAATAAATGAGCAAGGAACTTGTGCAGTATGCACGTGAAAAACTGGAGTATATCCTTTTGCAATAACAGTTGGGTGAGATATTACAGCAATCTGTGCAACAAACTCTTCAGCTATTGTTGCAGGCTTTGCAGCATCGCATATAACGTCTCCTCTTGCCATGTCTTTCTTTCCAACTCCTCTTATGTTGACTCCTACATTATCTCCAGCTTCTGCTTGATCCATTTGCTCATGATGCATTTCAAGAGAACGAACTTCTCCTTCAATTCCTTTTCCTGTCTTTCCTGGCAAGATTAATATTTTCTGCCCTATTTTCATTATTCCTGTCTCTATCTTTCCAACAGGCACTGTCCCAATTCCTGTAATTTCATATACATCTTGAATAGGCATTCTTAAAGGCAAGTTTGTTGGCTTTTCAGGCTCCTTAAATTTGTCTAATTGTTCTAGAATAGTAGGTCCCTTGTACCATGGCATTTTATCAGATTTCTTAACAAGATTGTCTCCCTTGAATCCAGAGATAGCAAGGAAATTAATCTCTTCTAGCTTATATCCAGCTTCTTTCAATATCTTTGAAACATCTGCTTTAACTTTTTCAAAAGCTTCTTCCTTGTATTCCATTGTGTCCATTTTGTTAATAGCAACAGCTATCTGCCTGACGCCCATTGTTCTTAATAGCCATACATGCTCCTTAGTTTGAGGCTGGACTCCTTCTTTTGCAGATACTGTTAAGAAAGCAGCATCAGCTTGTGATGCTCCAGTAATCATGTTCTTGACAAAGTCCCTGTGTCCAGGAGCGTCTATAATAGTAACATCATATTTGTTAGTTGGCAGCTTTTCATAAGAAAGGTCAATAGTTAATCCTCTTTCTCTCTCTTCCTTAAATTTGTCCATGTAATAAGCGAATTCAAATCCTACTTTTCCATGCTTTACAGCTTCTGCCTTTAGCTTGTCAAGATCTTGCTGTGGCAGCTTCCCTGCTAAGAACATCAAGTGACCTATTGTCGTGCTCTTTCCATGGTCAACGTGTCCTACGAAAACAACGTTAATGACCGGTTTTGTCTTTGCCATTTCAGTAAATGAATTTATTTTAGATGGTATTTAAACCTTTTTGTTTTAGGGTGTTATTTTCTGTTTGATATAATAGAAAGATTACTAAGGAGCTAGGCAACTCTTCTTATTCTGTCCGCTTTAACATCTTCTATCTATCTTTTTTAATTCTCTAAGCATTGCTAATTGTGCTTTAATCTTTTCATATTCGCTTTTTAGTATGCTTATCATTTCCATATTCTGTCAAGATACTTGACAATGATAGTTCCTTGAGCACAAGAGAATTTTTTACTTCTTGCAATTTTACTGCCGAATCTTGAAGTCCAACCGTCAAATCATTATTTTTTACAACCTCCGACGCGCTTTGTATTCCCCAATACATAAAACCGCCGATTATTATTGATCCTAATATAATTGCAATAACTATTTTATTAACCTGGCTCATTGTTTGTTCCGATTACTTTACCATCGAGAATCCTCGCTAATGAACTTTAATTAGCGGGACAATCTTGCGGGCAATCTGTGACCGTTTCAGCGCAAGCGCAATTTAAACTATCGCCATTAACGCAATTTTCGCCGGCTTTTTGGCAAATTTTATCCCCGCATTTATCTGCGCAGATGAACAAACTGCCTTCCTGATTATTTTCAACGGGCCCGGTTTTTAATTCAATTTTAGGCGCGTCTATAATAGGCGCATTATTTTGTTGTGGCTCCTGGTTTGTTTCTTGCTGAATTGTAGAATCTTGACTTGAATTTGAACTTTTT
>CAYUCQ010000036.1:0-4588 GCA_964443535.1 Candidatus Woesearchaeota archaeon | reverse complement strand
AAAGCATCAAAGGACGAAGCCGCCCGCAAGACGAAACAACTAAGGCCGTCAAAGAAGATGACGTTGATAGAGCTGGTGTGTAAGTTCCGACGCAAGGAGGAATTCAGCACGCAGCTACTAATAGCTTCCTTACATTGTCATCAAAATTGCCTTTCTTCTTGTTTTATTTGATACAGAAAAATCTGTCCGCAAAATTGCCTTTCTTTCAATCACGCAAGTGTTGAAGGAACAAAGATTTCTTTGAAATCTTTATATCAAGATGCTTCTGTAGAAAACCTCAGCTTTTAAGCCGAGGATGAATGCATCTTGAGCATCCAAAAGTTCAACAAACTCTACACTTTAGTGCGGAGTTAGCGAAAAGAACTTTTTGATATTCTTCAATTTTTATATCTATAGAAATTCATTCCTAAATAAATTAAGACAACAAATCCAGCAACCATCAAAAATCCATTTGAATAATATCCGCTATATCTCAAATGAAATGCATATCCAAGAATAAAACTTCCGACTGCTCCAATTATTGCTCCAAGATAAGTATTTTTTCTCATTATGGATTTAATCCACGTCAAAAATCCTGTCATGAATAATGCAAATGCAATAGAAAATAAAATATCTTCTGCCCCAAAATTAAACCTTGCCTCATCTTCAGGAGAGAAAGAAACACTTCCGCTCACGCTTGCTTCCCCAGATTTTACCACACTCAATGAAACATAAAATAAGATTCCTATAAGCAAGAATATTCCAAATAAAACAAGGATAGAATAATTCAATATATTATTTTTATTCTCTTCCTTTCTAGCAGCCTCTTTTTTCATATTATCAACTAAATAATAAAGATTTATAAACTCTCTTTCCGCACTATTTTAGTGAGTCAGATAGCTGATTACGGCATTATCCATTAAATTGGAAAGAATTGGAATGAATTCTAATGCTGAGGAAGGTCCGGACATCCGAAATCTCGCAAGAGATGGAAAAAGCGACTTTCAGAAAAGGAAGCTGTCGTGAGGCAGAGCTCCAGAACAGAAACGACACCGCTCTCTCCGAGCAATGAACCCTGTGGGAAGCAAAGAAGAGAGAGAAGGGATGAAACGCGCTGCCTTCGCTGATGCAAGAGCCCTCGCCGCTCGCCAAGACAGATGTCAGCACAAATCGTCTGCAAAACAGGATTTGACAGAATCTGGCCTATTTCTGGCAACACGCAAGTGTTGACAGCCTTGCGGACTAAAAGTCTGCGAAGCTGACTCACATTTTTTTATAAACATGATAATTAGTCAAGTTTAAAAAAAAAGAAATACTTTTAAAAATAATGAATAATAGTGTCCTTAAAGAGCAAATGCCTTATATAAATTTAAAAGATATTATTCCTTATTTTGGTTCACGGCATTATAAAGAAAGAAAAGAATTCTTTTTTAGCGCGAAATTAGGCGATTTAGATTTTAAGCTTAGTGAAATGATAAGGTGCGAATCTAGACATCTATTATTGACAGCATATAATTGCTCGCTCGCAATAGGGAGTGCGTTGCTATTCTTAAAAGGCTTAGAAAACTTAATTATAAAATAACTTCAAATCCTCATTTCCCGCGCATTCCTTCCAATAAGATTTAAAAGCTAATCATATCTTCTTTTCTAATGGGAGTGTAGCTTAGTGGGAAAGCACACGACTGAAGCTCGTGGAACCGGGGGTTCGATTCCCTCCACTCCCATTTGGGAATCGAACTCGATTCACTGCAATCACGTAAGTGTTGCAGTTGCCGCGGAGCTTGCTCTGCGAGCACCTCCACTCCCATTTGGGAATCGAACTCGATTCACTGCAATCACGTAAGTGTTGCAGTTGCCGCGGAGCTTGCTCTGCGAGCACCTCCACTCCCATTTGGGAATCGAACTCGATTCACTGCATTCTATTCGTCACAATCACAAGCAAATATTTATAAAACTCTTTCCCTTGAACTAAATATGATAAAAGGAGAGAGTGATAATAGTTTTGGCATTGCAGGCGTTGTTTTAGGCATTTTGAGTATAGTCTTTTCTTCAATTACAGGCGTTGTTCTTGGAATAGTAGGATTAGTTTTCAGCACTAAGCAGAATAAAATAGCAAAGAATAAATGGTCAAAAGCAGGCAAGATATTGAATATTATCGGAATAATTCTGGGAATTATCTTGTTTATTTTCGCCCTGACATCAATACTAAAAAGTCAAGCATTTCTTTCTCAAGTGCAACAATTAACAAATGCGGGTTAAAATCATAAACAAAAAAGCAGCTGTAGAATTATCTATAGGCACTATTGTAATAATAGTCTTGGCAATGTCCATGCTTATTCTTGGCTTGGTTCTTATTAGAGGGATATTTAGGGGAGCTACTGATAATGTTGAGGAAATTAATGATAAAGTAAAAGAAGAAATAAAGAATTTATTTGTCAATGATGACGAAAGAGCAGTCTTGAAATTGACAGACAGCACGGCAAAAGTCAAGCAAGGCTCTGAATTTGGCGTTGCTTTTGGAATTAGAAATACAGAAAGAGGCGCAGTAGGCTCTCAATTGTTCAGATATGACACAATTCTTGATGATCCAAATATAAATGCTAATTGCGGCGTGCCAAAAGAAACAGCAGAACAATGGATTAAGTTCGGCTCAGGCTCTCTTTCAGTTCGCCCAGGCGATGTTGACGCAGAGCGCATTAAAGTTGTTCTTCCAGAAGATACTCCTCTATGCGAAACAAAATATAGGATTGTTATTTACCGCGCAGACAAAGGCGAATCCCAAGCAAGCCCATATGAAGATTTAAGCTTCTTCCTTCAAATAGAAGCAAAGGGATTGTTTTAAATACACATTATTTCTCTTTTTTCAATGGAATTAAAGGACTATCAGAAGTATAGATGGTTTTACACATCATCAGAGAAATTAGTAGTTGGCGGAAAGAACGCAGACCAAAATGAAGACTTAATTAGGAAAATGAAATCTCTTAAAGAAGACAAGCTGATAATGCACACGCAAATGCCGGGAAGCCCGTTTTCTTTTATTCTCGCGCCAATATCTGAAATAAAAAAAAGCGATATCAAGGAAACTGCAATATTTACAGCGTCATTTAGCAGGGCCTGGCGTGAAGGAAAAAGCAATGCAAATATTGATATATTTAATTTGTCTCAGCTTTACAAGTCAACCACAATGAAGCAAGGCACATGGGGCGTTAAAGGCAAAATAAAAAGAATGTCTGCTCCAATATCTTTAGTTCTCGCAGAGCAAAAGAAAAAGCTAAGAGCAGTTCCCGAGCAGTCAGTATCAAAAGGCAAAATATTGATAAAAATTGCTCCTGGAAAAATAGATAAAAGTCAGATGCTCTCTAAATTAAAATCAATTCTTAAAAAATATTCTGACGAAGATATAATGTCTGCCCTGCCGTCAGGCGGAGTGAAGATAATATGAGAGAGCTAAAATTCCAAATTGGAAAGAAAGGCGTAACACAAGGAGTAATAGATTTTATCAATACAAGCTTTAAAACTCATAATCAATTAAGAATATCTATATTAAAATCTCTCTCCCGCAGCAAGGAGGAAATAGAAAAAATGGCATCAGAGATGAAAGATAAGTTAAATTACGCCTGCAATTATAAGGTTTTAGGATTTACAATAATCCTAAAAAGGCAATCCAAACATCCTAAGTCAGATAAGTAATTAAAAAATAACTATATAATAGTAACAAATAGAAAACTTTAAATACTGCCCCTCTTTAGGAAAATCATGGTAAAAACACTTGCAAATATTAAAAAATTAGGAAATATTGTAGAAGTATCTGGGGATTTTTATTCAGCACTTCAGCAATTAAAAGAAGCAGGAGCTGAATTAATTTCTCCAAGAGATGAAGCTTATGCGAGAATAGCAACAGATAGAAAAGAAAAAATAGGAAGAAGCTATGGAACATGGACATCTGCGGGATTTGAATCTGCAAAAGACCACTTCCCATTAATGAGATTAAGTTCAAGATTACTAAATCCAGAACTAGCAAAACAAGCAGTTGAAGCAAACAGAAAAGAAAGCTATTTTACCACAGAAACTCCTGATGAAAATTGGGAAATAGCAGAATTTGCCTTAAAAGATAAAGCAAGAGAGTATTTTGATATAAATAAAAATCCTATAACTCTATATTTAGTTGATAAGAATATAGTTGATAAGCAAAGTGGAACACTTCTAACACAATTGTGGTTCGGGTTTCTTGACTATAGGTCTGATTTCTATGGCAACTACAGGTACTTGGACGACGGAAGCGGGGCTCGTGGGGTAAAAGTTAGTGCCGAAGGCACTCAAAAAATTTTGCCTTATACAGAAGAACTAGGCAATTGTCTACAAATAGCTCAAGGAGTAAGAACAGGAAATTTGCCTGCGTCAAAATTAGAGCAATTAATAAGATTTCTAGAAAGTTTAAAAGAATAAATTTATAATGTTTATTTCTTATATATTTCCGTCCTGACTATATGGAGAGTTATATCTATGAAGTATGAATTGGACTACACGCTAATTTACTAAGGCATTATTTATGTCAAGATTGTTGATACATGAGTGCAATCTTGAGCATCCAAAAGTCTCAAAGGACTTT
>CAYUCQ010000035.1:0-4963 GCA_964443535.1 Candidatus Woesearchaeota archaeon | reverse complement strand
GGAACAATGGGAGAGTTTGTTGAGAAATGCGATAATCTGGAGCAGGCTGAAGAAGTAATCTACAAATTCTGGAAAAAAGGTACTGAAAGGCAGCCCATAATAGCTCAAGAATTCATCAATTCTCCTTGCTATAGAGTTACCTGCATAGGCAATAAGATAATGCAGGCTGTGATAAAAAACAATAATGGTTGGAAAGCAACCGGGGTGTATGCAAAAAACTTTGCGAGGTTCGAGGTTGATAAAGAGCTTGAAAATCTTATAAAAATGGTTATGAGGGCTACAAAAATAAAAATAGGCGGAATTGATCTGTTAAAAAAAGATGGTCAGTGGATGGTTCTTGAGGCAAATTCTGAACCTGCTTTTGATTTCATTGAGGAAGAAAGAGAGAAGCTAATAAATAACGCCTTGGACTTTCTAATAAGCGTGGCAGCAAGAATAAATAATAGGAACGGAAATGGCAATAATCATGAGGCTCAGGTTGCTGTCTTAAATAATGCTTAATCTATAATTCACTGAAATTTTAGAGTGCCTAAAAATTAATAAAGTTTTAGTAATATAGAAAAATATGCTAATAAATGATAATGTTTATGGATATGAAGAAATAAAAGAACCAGTCATTTTAGAGCTGATAAATTCGCCAACATTTCAAAGATTGAAAGGAATTACGCAGCAAGGAATGCCTAAGGAATATTTTCATAGGGAAGTTTTCTCTAGATTTGACCATTCTATTGGCGTCATGATTATGTTAAAGAGGTTAGGGGCAGATTTAAATGAGCAAATAGCAGGATTGTTACATGACATTTCCCATACTGCATTCTCCCATGTCATTGATTGGGTAATTGGAGATCCGCTAAAAGAAAATTATCAGGACAACATATTATTTAAAATTTTAGAGAAATCAGAAATTCCATCAATTCTAGAGAAATACAATTTCTGTGTTAAGAAAATAGCAAATTTTGAATCTTTTACCTTGCTAGAAAAAGAGGTTCCCAGTTTATGCGCCGATAGAATTGATTACTCATTAAGAGAATTAGTATGTTTAAACCGCAACAGCGATATAAAATTCTTAATAGGCAATCTCATTTCAGTTGGCGGGCAAATAGCATTTAAAACAAAAGAATCTGCTGAAAATTTCGGGAGAAGTTATGCCAAGTTACAACGAGAAAGCTGGGCAAGTAATGAATCTAAGGTTAGATACCATATTTTAGCTGAAATTTTAAGAATTGCATTAGACAATAATTATATAAGAATGGAAGATTTCCATAAAACAGATTATGAAATATTAAGTATCCTAAATAATACCGGGGATGATAATATCATAAAAGGATTAAGTAAGCTAAGAAATGGATTTGCTATTAAGGAAACAATAGAAGAAGGTAAAGGGCTTATTTTAAAGAAAAAGTTTAGATATGTTGATCCAGAAGTTTATGTCTATGGAAAATTAAAAAATCTCAGCACTATTTCTAAAGAATACAAAAAACTTATTGAAGAAGAAAAGGAACAATCTAGCAGAATAATTAAAGTAGAAATTTTATAATAGCAAATCCAGTTTAATTGATTAATTTTGTATATACAACAATTATACCCATAATAAGTTTTATAAAGCTTGCATATAATCAAGAGATATGGTGAAGGTTCATACAAGGGTAAAAAGAAGAGCTGGAATAGGCACTCATGTAGGCGTAAAGAAGTTGGGTAAGAAGAGCAAAAAGCCAAAGGCCTTTAAGTCAGAAAAGAAGGCTCAAGATTACATTTCTAAGAATAAAATCAAGAATTTTGAAGTTGTAAAGCTAAAAGAAAAGAAATTTAAGATAAGAAGAATTTAGCTTTTTATGTATTTTGTAGGTTTAGATTTAGCATGGTCAACAAAGAACGGGACAGGCATAGCCATATTAAAAGGCGATAATGAAAAAGCTGAATATCTGTCAAGCACAATTGCGTTTTCTGATGAAGATATTATAAATTTTGTTAAAGATGAGATTAAGGACGAAAATGCGTTTATAGCAATAGACGCCCCATTAATAGTGCCGAATGAAGAAGGAAGAAGATTGGCTGAAGTTTTAGTTGGAAAATTGTTCAGAAAATATAATGCTGGAGCGCATCCTGCAAACAGGAGAAGATTAAGCAGCTGGACAGGAACAATAAGAGGGGAAGAAATATCTAAGCTATTGGAAAATAATGGATTTACCCATAATCCGGAAATAAAAAAGCTTGAGCAGGGAAAAAAATTCTTTGAAGTATATCCTCATCCTTCAATTGTAGTATTGTTCAATTTGGATAGTATTTTAAAATATAAGGCAAAGCCAAGAAGAGATTACAATTTTAGATACAGGGAATTTGAAAAATATCAAAAATATTTGAAGAATTTAGAAAGCAAAAAAACAAAATTAATTCTGCCTAATGAGATAACAAATAAAAATCTAAATGGATTGAAGGCCAAAGCCCTGAAGAATCATGAAGATTTATTAGATGCTATTTTTTGCGCATATATTGCTTATTACGCTTGGATTAATCCTGAGAAGTGCGCTGTTCTAGGAAATATGAAAGAAGGCTATATATTAACGCCTGTCTTTGACAAAATAAGAGAGCAAACAGTTTTAGCCAAACCACTTGCCTAATCCTTCCTGCTTTTCAGCATCCTTGCCAAATACACTTTCTATCCTTAATTTAGTCAGCTCCAAATTCTGCTTTAAATAAGGCGGAAGATGAAATCTTTCAACTAAGCTCATGCATGGGCTTAAGTATTTTATAACAGATCCCTCTGAAACAGTAAATAACAGCTTCCCATTGCATTTCAAGCAAATCCCAATTAACGGAGGTCTTCTGTATTTTTCATTGCAGCTGACGCATCTAAATTCCTGAGTGCTGAACTTCCTTAGATTACCTTTTATATCTCTGATAAAATGCCTGTCTATAACAAGCCTTGCAACATCAGCCGCGTCAACAGCTCTGAGCTTCTCAGCAATATTAATCTGCCCTAGAACCTTGTCCTGCATGCTTGGAATTGATTTATATGCGCTGCATAATATTCCGTTATTAATGTCTGAGACTGGATGAGTAAACTTAAAGCCTTCATATTGCTTGTCAGTTCCCAGGTTATCTCTCAATGTTTCTATCTTAACTTCCCATGGCCATTTTAGCTTCTCGCAGGCCTGATAAAACTCTAATGGATAGCTGTCTACCATATCCAGATTAAATACCATATCATCAACTTCAGACGGATTCAAGATAGACGTCAATACTAATGGCGCATCTTGCGTTGATCCTCTGTGGCTTGAAAGATATTTTCTTGAAAAGTTTATTAGTGCATCAAGCAGAAGCATTATTGCGCCTTCATCGCCATCTGCATCTCTTCTAATGGCGCAGTGCATTAATGGGTGAGCGTAAAACCCCTGACTCTTGCTGAAACCTATGACTCTAGCAACTGTTCCAGCTGAGATATGAGGGGCAAGAGCAATTACCAAATGGCCTGCCAAATCTTTTTTTGATTTTAAATTATAAAATGGCTCTAATTTGTACAGTCTAATCAATAAGTCATCAATAAAACTGCATGTCCTAAAAAGTATCTCATCTGCGCCTTCTTCTATGCTATCCTGACAAGAAGGCAATACAATATCCTGCGCCATTAGTTCAAGAACCTGGTTTTCATCAACTAGTTCATTTCCATAAATGTCTTTTTCATAACCCAATTGCCTTAGCTTTTCCACTGATGTCCCTATCTCCTTGGACTTGAAAGCTGTCAAAGGTATTTCAGTCATGTCATATCTCATTGTGCCGTCTTTATTCACGTAAATTCCATGCAAAGCTCTTAATACACCTTTTGCAAGATGTTCTGGAATATGCTCTTGATTGCTTGTTCCCCTAATGCCTTTAATCAAATCCGGAATGTGTCTCGTGCCAAGTATGCTGGCAACGTTCTTAAAATATTCATCAATTGGCAGGCTGATTTTGCTAGACTTCTCCAAATAAGTTGTTTTGGAATTGCACTTATGGCAGATGGGGTAAACAGTTTCTTGATTGCACTTTTCGCAGTTATACATTGAAAAATCTGCGGTAACTTTTGACTTTTCCAATGAAGACTGGAAGCTTCTCAGCTTTCCGCCTTCCACCCCAACAGGAAACAGTGCATGAGGGCTTCCTTTTAGTTTTCTTATCTTTGCTTTTTCAGGCCTTCCCATTCTTGCCCCAATAAAAATCCCAGACTTATCTTTTATAATTGCTTTGCAGTTGTCATTTATTATTTCCAAGGAATTTTCCTTGTCAGCCTTAAAATCATTCAGGTTGTTTAATGTAAACAGTAAAGCCTTTGCTTCATCTTTCTCAATTATAACATATTCATCTTTTACAAGTTTATGCGGAATGCCTAGCAATTCAAGAACCCTTTTAGGGTCTTTGCTTAAATCAAGGCCATCAAGAGGGATTATAATATCATTGTTCCTCTCTGCTTTTTTCTTAAGCCATTCAACAAGCAGAATAAGCTGCTCCTTGCTAATATCTTTCCAGTGATAAGTCCATCTTGGATGCAGAGGTATGTTTAGCTTTAAAGAAATTTCAATTGCTGAAGCAGCATCAACTTTTGTTGTAAAGTCCTTTAATAAGGTTTTAATAAAATTTGGCTCCAAGTTTAAATGTCTGGCAATTTCATTTGTGTCTTTGTCTCCAATTGCTGATTTTAGCTCCTGAAGCCACCACTCTTCACAATAGCCAGGTGTCGCCAAGACGTGAGCCCTATCAAGAAAATCCCCGTAATTGATTAATATGTCCCCTAAAAATATTATTTCATCCACATCTTTGTAATATTGCAATGCTTTTTCATAAGTGTCCAAAAAAACAACATTCCCATTATTAAGTTTTACAATTGGTCCTTCAATGCTATCGCATGCGCTTACTACTGTTGCCTTGCCAGGCCTTTCAACTTTTAGCTGAGTTCCGATGGCAATATAATCATTAAGAACTTTCATAG
>CAYUCQ010000034.1:0-5122 GCA_964443535.1 Candidatus Woesearchaeota archaeon | reverse complement strand
CTGGCGAAGCCAGCACGCAAAAAATTTCAAGAAAGGAAAGCGAACTTTACACTCCAGGACAGATTAGTTCAGCATTGAAAGGCTTAGGAATTTTAGGATTAGAAGAGTCTATATTAGGCAATTTAAGGAAAAATAGATAAACCTGCCAAATCTATCTATTCTGCCTCGACCAAAAGAGGCCACACGCTAAATTATTAGACTCGTAAAATCGAGCATTAAAATTCAACTGCAACATTCAGTAACTTTAAAGAAGAGGAAACTTTAGCTTAAGAGAAATATGAAGCAGTGGTGGTAATTGGTAATTTGGCTACATATTGTGGTTGCATAGGCTTGACAATAGGTCTAACCTCAATGGCAACAACAGGAATCTCAACAACAGCAACGATGGAGTTATCGAAATGACCTTGGTCGGGGCATATGATGAAAACTGAAAAAGAAATATATCAAAAGATTATATCCTTGGATAATCTTATTTTGGCATGGAGAAAAGCACGTAAAGGCAAAACTACTAAACAATGCATCGTAAAATTTGAAGAAGAAACCATAAAAAATATTTTAGAACTTCATAAAGAATTAAAAACAGAATCTTACTTCCCACAATCTCTCAAAACTTTTGTTTTAAGAGACCCTAAAACTCGCAAAATTTCAAAATCAGAATTTAGGGACAGAATTGTTCATCATGCTTTATGCAACCTATTAATTCCTATTTTTGATAAAAGTTTTATTTACGATTCTTGTGCAAGCAGGAAAGGCAAAGGAAATATCTTTGCTCTAAAAAGGTTTAATAAATTTAAGAGAAAAGTCACAAATAATCTCCAAGCAAAAGCCTTCTGCCTCAAAGCCGACATCAAGCATTACTTTCAAGAAATAGACCATGAAATCTTGTTAAATATAATAAAAAGAAAAATAAAAGATGAAAAAACAATAAATCTAATTAAAAAAATTGTTGCGAACTTTGAAGGGCAGAGAGAGAGAGTAATTATAAAGGAAGGGTTGTAGGGAAAAACTTGGTTTCCCTACAAGGAATGCCCTTGGGCAACCTCACTTCTCAATTTTTTGCTAATATCTATCTAAATGAATTAGATTATTTTATAAAGCACGAACTAAAAGCAAAATATTATATAAGATATGTTGATGATTTTGTCATACTTCATAGTTCAAAAGAGCGGTTGGAAAAATGGAAAATAGAAATTGATAGATTTCTAAAAGAAAAATTAAAATTAGAATTGCATCCAGATAAATCTAAAATAATATCCCTATCAAAAGGCGTTGATTTTGTAGGTTTCAGAAATTTCTACCATTTCAGGCTTTTAAGAAAGAGAAATATAAGAAAGATGAATAACAAAATAGAATCATTTGCTTCAGATAAGAGAGATTTTCGTTCAATAATGAATAGTTATCAAGGCTGGCAAGGATATGCAAAATGTGCAAATAGTTATAAGTTAAGAGAAAGCATAAAAAGAAAAATTGTTGATATAATTTGGGAAAAAGTAGATTTTTAGAAATTAGTCTTTCCCTTAATCACGCTCAAATGCAGCTCATGCATCCTCTTCAAAAACTTTGCTCGGTCTTCCATTTTAATCAAGTCAGAGCGTCCCTGCATCATCAAATTCAGCCCAAAAGGCGAAACAATAGGCACTCTAACAATCTTAATTTTAACTCTTCCATTCTCAATCAGCTTCAAGATGCTTTCAGCATTTTTGACATCCATTAAATCTTCCATTACCTCGCGCCTTGCTTCTCTTAAAATAGGAAATTCGTCGCTTATCTTCTTGACAGCAGAAAACAAAAATCCAGAATGCATCTGCTGTTTTCCAACGCTTTTTTCGCGTCCCTTGTAAGATCTTAATATCATCAAGCTCCTTGAAGCGCAATGTCTGAATCTCCTTTTCAAAACTTCTGTTCTTTCAATAGCTTCTCTCAAAATCTCCCCTAAATTCTTGCTTTTCACAAACTCAAGAATCTTTTTCTCATCTAAGCTCTCGCCGCTTATAAAAAACCCATTATCATTAACGCCTATCTCAATATCTCTATGCTTCAAGCGAGCTGCAGCAAACGCATAAGCCCTAGATAACGCGTCATTAACACGCCTCCCATAAAGAGTATGGAACAATAAATACTCTTTATCTTCTTTAAATCTCCAACTCTCTTGAGTTGGATGAGTCAAGGATTTTTCATAAGAAAAATCCTTGAACTTTTCAATAACAATTGTCTGATCATCTGGAATTGCGCTAAAATCATTTTGCTCTTTGAAATAATCATAAATATTCTCTGCAATGTCTTTCCTGCAATAAATATAATTCTCAATAAATTCAATGCAATCCTTTTTCTTTCCAAGCCTTTCGTTCAAAAGCCTCCTAAATTTTCCAATATCTTGCGCAACTTCAAAATTCAAAGGCAGCATCTCTGAAAACCATGAAGGAATTGTAGGATTCTTTGACACGTCAGCTTGCACATAAGCTTTCATGCCTCTTGTAAATAAAAACTGGTATTTTTGCCCGCCCAAAGCGAAAATATCTCCTCTCTTCATTCTTTCCAAGAATCCTTCATCTATCTTTCCAACACTCTGCCCTCTTTTATCAGCAGGCCTCTGAATAACTATGTCAATATATCCTTCTTCAGGAATTGTCCCAAGGTTAGTCATATAAATAACTCTTGCCAGCTTGCCTCTCTTCCCTATCTGCCCTGTTTTTTCATCATACCATATCTTTGCATAAACGTGCCTATGCTCCAAGGCGTAATCTCCAGCCAAATAGCTGACAACTGAAAAAAAGTCTTCCCTGCTCAAGCCAGAATAGCAATAGCTCTTTCTGATAGTTTTTAACATCTCTTCAGCATCCCACACTCTTGAAATAGCCATTCCAAATATCTGCTGCGACAAAACATCAAGCGCATTCTTAGGAATTTCAGTATTATCTATCTTTTTTTCTATCATCTCTTTCATTAATATCCCGCACTCAATCAAGTCGTCTCTATCAAGCACAATAAACCTTCCTTTTGGATTGTCATGCAGTTTATGCCCTGCTCTTCCTATTCTTTGCAGCGCCCTTGAAACAGATTTAGGACTTTTCAATAAAACAACCAAATCTATGCTTCCAATATCAATTCCTAATTCTAAAGAAGTGCTGCTTACAACTACCTTAAGCTCACCTTTTCTTAATTTATCTTCTATCTCAAATCTTTTATCTCTGCTCATAGAACTATGGTGTGCTCCTATCAATCCAGCATATTTCCCTGGAAAATGAAGGTCAAGATAATGCACAATCCTTTCAGTTGCAGCTCTTGTGTTAGTAAAAATAAGAGTCGTCTTATGTTCTTCTATTAGTTTATCTAAAATCCTGTAAAGTTCTTTCTGGCTTTCAATACTTTCAGTCTCCAATATGCTTTCGCCAGGAAAATCAAGCTCAATTTCTATTTTTTTCAATAATTTAACATCTGCAATCAGGCAATCTCTATTTGTTCCAACTAAAAATTTGGCAATTTCCTCAAGAGGAGAAATAGTGGCGCTTAATCCTATTCTTACAGGCTCAATCAGACTTATATCACTAAGCCTTTCCAAGCTCAAGCTAAGATAAACTCCTCTTTTATTTGTCAGGGCATGAATCTCATCAACAATAACAAACTCAACAGCCCTCATCTTTTCAACAAACTTGCTGCTTGTAAGCACTATTGAAAGAGTTTCAGGTGTAGTAACTAAGATATGCGGAGTTTTCTTCAGCATTTTCTGCCTGTCGCTTACTGAAGTGTCTCCAGTTCTCATGGCAATGTTTATGCCGAACTTTTTCCCAGAAATTTTCTCCATTTCTTCCAGTGGACTTTTTAGATTAACTTCCACATCTCGCACAAGTGCTTTTAACGGGCTGACATAAACAGCATAAACTTTGTCTTCAAGCTCTCCTTTCTCATCAAGCCCAATCAAATAATTCAATATAGAGCCAAATGCAGAAAGTGTCTTTCCGCTTCCAGTCGGCGAAGAAACAAGTATGTTCTTCCTGTCACGGATATTTAGCATTGAATATCTCTGTGCCTCGCTAAACTTGCTGAATTTATCCTTAAACCACTTTCCCGTTGTTTCGTTTAGAGATTCAAATATTTCTTCGTCGCTATTAGCTTTGCTAATAAATTCTATTTTAGCCATGACTCCATTCCAGAAAACACTCTATTATAAAACTAACTAATTAATACACTCTTCTAAGTTGCTTTTCTTTCTCGCTCAGCACCCAATAATCTATAAGGCTATCAACAACTTCTTCTCTATCAAAATAAGGAGTTCCATT
The DNA here is from genome assembly GCA_964443535.1 of Candidatus Woesearchaeota archaeon. Taxonomy (GTDB): domain Archaea; phylum Nanobdellota; class Nanobdellia; order Pacearchaeales; family GW2011-AR1; genus JAUSIK01. The sequence goes on along the minus strand of CAYUCQ010000034.1, from coordinate 845 downwards.
TTGTCCAGCCGGTTCAACCTTATAAGGTACACATATCTCATGCAATCTTCGCTTCTCAGCACGAATCTTTTCAAGTCTTATACTAATCTCCTCTCCAAGCTCTCCAGCCTCATAAATTAATTTCTTTAAGTTATTCATGCTATTTTTAAAAAAAGGTCATTTATAAATCTTTATATAACATTTAATCCTCAAAATCCCATGCCAAGAATATCAACTGAAAAGAAAGAAAAAATTCAGGAGCAAATTCTACATTATCTATTTACAATATCTCCAGAATCAAAATTTACATCAGAAATATCAAAAGAAATAGCAAGAGACGAGGAATTCACAAAGCTTCTCCTTCACGACTTAAAGGAAAAAGATCTAATAATAGAGATAAACAAGAATTCAGACGGCATTCAATATGCAAAAAGGCAGCGCTGGCGCCTTTCCAATCCAGTCTTCAATGCTTACAGCCAAAGGCAATAATTCTCTTATTTAATCTTTAAATCTCTTTCTAGTTTATTTGCTTCAGCCTGTCTTCTCAAAATCTCATAACCTAAAATAAAACCCATAGTTGCGACTTCTACCTCTTCACCTTCTAGTTCTTGTCCATACTGTCTCTTTATGACGTCCTTGATTACAGAGATATATCCTTTATTTTCTCTTTTGCCTTATACACATCATTAAGGCTTTCTTCTTTGCCGCGGCTTTTAAGTATAATTGAATCTTTATCATCTTTCACATTAAACCCCTTTAACTGATTGTTAATGCTGCTAATCACTTGGGAATTCGTTAAACCAAGGCTCTTCATTTTTTCCTTATCAAGCTTTAACGGAAGCACAAGGGAGGCAGATGAAAATGAC
>CAYUCQ010000033.1:0-5227 GCA_964443535.1 Candidatus Woesearchaeota archaeon | reverse complement strand
ATTAGATAAGGAAAAAGAAGAAGAAAGAAGAATGAATTTGAGGAGCAAGATATTTCAAAAATATAAGTTGCGCGGGCTTCATATAGCTCAATTAGTAGAAAACGGTATTCTTAATAGATATGTAGGCATATTAATCGATGATATGACCTCAATTAATAAATTTAAAGAAGACCTAAAAGAGATGCTTGTAAATATAGATAAATATGTTTTATTTGTGAAAAAAGAGGATATAGAAAGAGATGTGATAAGACTGACAGTTAATATGACTACTCTTAATCTTTCTATGATTTTTATAATATCAGGTATTGCTTCAGCAGCACAAACTGTAAGAAAATGCGAAAGTCGCTTAAAAGAATTGCTTAAAGAATATGAGCTTGAAAAAATAAGTAGCGAGAATAAAGAAAATCTTTTCTTTAAAAGAGTTTTTAAGAGAGAAGTTTAGATTTTAATCTTTTTTCTTGAAATTGATGGTGCGAATGTGAATAAACTTATAATGCGCGGATTTGGCTGGAGAATTGCAGATTGGGCAGACGTCTTTTATCGTGTAATGGCTGTTTGGGCATTTGTTTAGTTTTGTCATTTTTCCTTGAATTCAAAGGCGGCGTGTTTGGCTTTTGCTCTTTCCTTGATTTTTTCTATTGCAGCAATTATCTTTTTATTGGCTTCCTTGAAATCCTTGGCTTGTGTTTCAATTGAGAATTTTGAAGAGCCAAGATATTTTATTTTTGCAGGAATTCCGGAAAGTATTTCTTTTATGTCTAATAACCCTGATGAAGAAAGTGATGAAAGCCTGAACATTTTTCTGATTATTTTTTCTTTTCCTAATTTTTCAACAAGTATTTTTGAAAGCTTTTCAGACTCTTCTTTTGTAAAGAATTTTTTAAGAAGAGATTGATCTTCTCTTGCTTCATCAAAGAATTCTATTATATTATATTCTTTTTTTATCTTTTCAATTATATTTTCAGTATCTTTCAAAACAGCTTTCAGCATGTTCATTATGTTTCTTTCTTTCTTGTATTGCTGGAGGACTGATTCTCTTTCCTTGCCTGTTACTCTTCTCAAGCTTAGCTGGATGTTGCCTTTTTCAATATGCAGGACTTTGCATACTATTTTCCTGTTTGGAGCAACATAATCTCTTAAATTGCGGATTCTTCCTGCAGCAACTTCTGACAGCATCATTGAACCTTCACCATTTCCTTCTATTTCCAGGAATACTGTTGTCTTTTCAATTTTCTTTACTTTGCATAGAACTAATGCTCCTTCATTTAACTCCATATGCTTCTTATAGGCGCCTTTATTATCGCCTTTCCTCCTGTTGTTTTCAATAATAAGCGGTTGCATTTAGAGCATTTTATTGACATAGAAGATTTGCCAAAGATTACCTGCTCGCAGCTGCATCTTGGACAGCTGATTTTTAGGAACTTGCTTTTGGATTTTTTCATAGAATAGAGTGTATTTCGTCAGGTTTAAAATGTTTTGTTTTGTCTGGAGGTTCGTTAGGAATTAGGGCACCTTCACTAGCTCTATATCAAGCACTTTTCTTAATTCTGCAATAAATTCTGTCTCTTTTTCCTTTTCTATCAGGCAGCCTGCTGCTCTTGGATGGCCTCCAACTTCGCCTCCAAGAGGAAGAATTGCTTTTGCTAGTATCTCGCGAACGTTCCTGCCTTCTTTTCCAGCTATTCTTGCAGAAACTTTTATTTTATTTTCATTGTACGCAAGCGCAATTATTATTGTTCCTTCTGAAAAGAAAGGCGAGTGAGAGATTATAGAGGCAGTTGTTCCAATTATAGTGTCTTTGATGTTGTTCTTTGCATTTATTATTGTGTAATTCTTGCCAGTTATTTTTTCTGCTTCTTGAACATATTTGAGGGCAGATATAAGGTGCTGCTTGTATTCCCTGTAGACTTTTTCAGCTTTTTCCCTAAATGGCTTGCTTCCTAAGCAGAAACCAAGCGCTATTTCAGGATAATCCATCCTGCTGCAGGCATTAACAAGCGCAGATATTTCTCTTGCATCTTCCATTTTATTCTGGAATTTTATCAAGTAGATATTGCCTATAAGATTTGACAGGTTTATCTGGCCAGTGCTTTTCAATATTATTGCTGTTGTGAGATTAGACATTTCTTCTTCTGTAAGCTCGTAGAGCGCTTTATATGTGCCATTGTTTTTTGGAATATTTGCATCTTTCAAAACTTCTAAAACTCCTTGATATGAGCCAGTTACGTTTGGAATGTAAGGGCTTGAAGAATATTCTAACGCTCTATTCAATGGACGAGTTGAGGGATATATTAAAAGCCCTTTTTTTACTATTGCTTCAGAATCTTTTATTATTTCGTCATAAATTTTTCCTATGTTTTGATCATGGTTATCTCCAACCATGCCTAAAACTGCAAGGCTTGACAGAGGGATATTTTCATTTGAGAGAGATTTGGCTACAAGATAGCAGAGCGCTGATGTTGATACAGGCTCGCTTTTTTCAAGAACAGGATTAAGCATGAATACATTTTTAGGAAGTTCTGGAGAAGGCATTTCGTGATGATCTATGACTATAATATCGTTTTTCTTTTTTGCAAGATAATTCAAGCTTCCTGAAGCTAAGTCTAGAAATACTAGGGGACTGTCTTCTGGAATAGCGCTTATGTATTCTTCGTCTAGTCCTTTTGTAATCTGCATTGAGAATTTTATATTTGCGTTCTGCATTGCGCGGGAGAAAATTGCCGCAGATGTGATTCCGTCAGTATCAAAATGGCTAATTATTCTTATTGGCTTTCCAGAATAAGACTTTATTTTTTCTATTAACTGATTTATTTTTTGCTGCATCCTCTTTTACTTCTTTATTGAATATTAACGTTAGTCAAACGGTGCTGGAACCATAGTTTTTTTTCAAGCGACTTTTTTGCCGTATAATCGTGCTTGTGCTTTTTCATGTGGCCTTTTATCGTTTCTATCTTTTTTGTTACTATGTCTTTTTCTGTTATGTGCCTTATGTTCTTTTCTTTCAGTATTTGAGTTATTTTCTTGCCTAAAAGCTTTGCTTTAGGAATTCCATATTTGTCTCTTAGTACAAGGCCTATTTTTGCAGGACTCATTTCCTGCCCTGCTAAATCTATTATTATTCTTTCCAATTCATCTGGCTTAATCTTTACCCAGCTTTGTTTTTCTGCCTTTTTTTCTATTTTTTCTTCCTGCATCTTTGTTTTTGGAATAGAGGGATTAAAAAGGTTGTGGTTCGCCAAGCTAAAGGTTTAAAAACTATTTCTTTAATCTTGTTGTATGAAATTACCAAAGGAAATTAATAGATACTGCCCTTATTGCAGAGAGCATCATATTCATAGCGTGGGTACTGCAAAGCAGAAATCAAGGTCATCTACGCATCCTTTATCAAGAGGCTCTGAAGCAAGAGAAAGGCTGAGAGGTTTAAGAGGCGGGTTTGGAAATCTTGGAAGAAGATCTAGAAAAGGCCCTAAAGACTGGCAGAGAAAGACCAAAGTTACAAAGAGAATAACTATAAATTACAAATGCAGCAAATGCGGGAAAATTCATAACATTAAAAAAGCCATCCGTTCTGGAAGAATTGAGATAGGCGAGAAGGTATCCAAATAATGGCAGAAGAAAAGAAAGCTAAGAAAGCAGCAAAGAAAGGATTTTACGACGTAGAAGCGCCCATGACTGCTGTCAAAATATCATTATATGGAGGTTCTGCAGAAGAGTTTGAAGGCAAGGTCGTTAAATTGGATTTGACTAAAAGCTTGAGAGGCAAGAGCATTGAATTAAGAATGAGAGTTGCAAGCGAGAATGGAGTTCTTAGGGCAATGCCAATAAGCGCGAGATTAACAGAGTCTTATATAAGAAGAGCAATGAGAAAAGGAAGTGATTATGTTGAAGATTCTTTTTTAATTGAAGGCATGGATGTTTCTGCTAGAATAAAAATATTTTTGATTACAAGAATGAAAGTTTCAAGAGCAGTAAGAAAAGCATTGAGAGAGAATGCTAAAAAATATGTATTAGATTATGTAAAGATAAGGCATGCAAAGGAAATTTTCTCTGATATTGTGACTAACAAGCTGCAGAAAGGATTATCTGTTAAATTGAAGAAGATTTATCCGTTGGCTCTTTGTGAAATAAAATCTTTTGAAATTACTGGGCAAAGAACTTCTGAAAAAGGCGGGGAGATGACTGCTGATAGAAATTCTGCCAAAGAAGTAGAAATTGTTTCAGAGTAAGTATTATGAGTAAAGTTAATGATATATATAAGAGAAAGATTTGGTAGAGATTTGCCTCAAAAGAATATAGATAATTTATCAAAGTTATACCTCATCGCCAAGCTATCAAAATCTTTTCTTTTTTAGGATTTTACCTTTCGCTTCTCTTAAATGAACCACTAATCTTTACATAACAATCTCCCGCAACTTCTCAACAATCATAACCTCTGCTAATGTATCCAACTCGCAATATTTCAATAATAACACTCTCTATAAACCAAACCGATAACTTTAAATATCAATTGATATCATATAATATCAAATGAAAGGGAAAGATATCAAGCAAACGGTCAGGGAATTCTTCTTTGTTAATCCTACTGCTAAACTTCGGGTAAGAGAGATAGAAAGAACACTTAAACTTTCTCTTCCTTCTGTTATAAGATATTGCAAGGAACTGGAAAAGGAAAGCATTTTAACAACAATTAAAACAGGCAATGTTAATTTCTATACAGCAAATAGGGGCGGTGAAAAATACCTCTTAGAAAAAAAGCTCTGCAATATAAAAAAGATATATGAATCAGGGCTTATAGAGTACATAAGGCAGGAATTGAGCAATCCTGCAATAGTTCTTTTTGGCTCTTTTGCAAAGGGAGAAGACACAGAAGAAAGCGATATTGACTTATATATAGAAACCCCCTCAAAGAAAGAGGTAATCCTTGAAAAATTTGAAAAATTACTTAAAAGAAGAATACAAGTATTCCAGCATAAAAATCTTAATGAGCTATCAAACCCTCATTTAGCAAATAATATTATAAACGGCATAACATTAAACAATTACATAGAGGTTTTCAAATGAGAGAAGCAAACTGGGATGATTGCTTATTCAATAAATCAGCTAAGACTATCACTCCAGACATAAAAAGAGCAGAATCGTTAATAGAGACTGCAAACGAAAGAATAAACTTAATTAAAGAAGTAAATGAAAAAAACTGCAATTTTATATTTGAAGATTATTATACTTC
>CAYUCQ010000032.1:0-5815 GCA_964443535.1 Candidatus Woesearchaeota archaeon | reverse complement strand
AGATTTAGAATGTGATGTTGGCTGCAAAGGATTTTCTTCATCAGCATGCTGCAATAACATTGCTGTTCATGAAGAAGCCTCGCAATGCGACTTAGACAGCATAATTGTGCTGATAAATGACAATACTTTCTGTGGAATGGCTGCAGATTACGCAAAAATATGCGCAGGAAATAGCTTTGCTCCAGGAGTATTATCACATGAGTTAGGCCATAGCTTTGGAGATTTAGCTGATGAATATGTCTATGCAGAAGCTTATCCAGGCTATCAAGTAAATGAGGAAATAGCAGGCCCTAACTGCGATTTTGAAACATGCAGCAAATGGAGCAATATCACAAGCGAGTGCTTCAAAGGATGCACCTTTCAAAATCTTTACAGATCTTCAGAAACTTCAATTATGAAAGATATCACATTCCCTGAATTTAACTTAGTAAGCCAAAATCATCTAAGCTCTGTAATAAAAAGCCAAATTGATACAAAAGAAAAAATATCTTCTGATAATAGCTATTTAGTAAAATTAAAATATGAAAAAGGCAATTTATCAATAGGAAATATATTCTTGAAGCCAGTCAGCTCTCCAATAAATGCAAGAAAATCAGATTTCACAGCAGAAATAAAAGATTCAAATGAAAATAGCTTGTTTAAAACAAGAATCTATATTCCTATAGTAGAAAACTTCCAAAATGCAGAAAATTATCCTCTTGTCAATGAAGAATTTGAAACAATAATAACTCTTCCTTATGCTGCAACTGCTGATAAATTAGAATTATCTAAAAATGAAAAACTATTGGCATCAGCTTCTCTAGCAATATTCTCCCAGTCTTGCGGCAATAATATTTGCGAGCCTTCAGAAAATCATTTAGATTGCTCTGCTGACTGTGAAATAGATAATGATAATTTCTGCCAGGCAGCATTATGCGACCCTGACTGCCCAAGCAAAGCAGGATGCACAATTGGAAGAAGTTATACAATTCCGATAATAATCCTATCTCTTGGATTTATAGGCTTGCTTGCTTCAATTATATTTAGAAGAAAGAAATAACTATTTAGAATTATTCATGCACTTTCTAACATAATTAACTATTTCTTCTTCAGAAGCAGACGGATTAGCGCAATGAACTAAATAATGAATATATCTTGAATAATAATCTTTTTCTACTAATTCAGCAAGCGCATCCACATCATCATTTGTCCTATTTTTCAATCCCAAAATTTCCTCAACATAAGGGCATATCCTGCCAACTCCTTCCAAAATCTTCTTAGTTTCTCTCGCCCTTCTTAAAAGCGCCAATAATCCATTTTCGTCATTCATTCAACGCTGAAAAATATAGTATATATAAAACTTATTAAGAAGCAATATCTGCATCAACTTCAGCAATAGGAACTTTAACTATATCTGCAACTCTATCGCCGTCTTTTATATTGACTATTCTTACTCCTTGAGTTGCTCTTCCCATCACGCGCAGCTGCTTCATGTTAGTTCTTAAAACCATTCCTTTAACTGTTGTAATTATAATTGAGTCTTTATCGTTAACGTTAACAGAAGAAACTACTTTTCCTGTTTTATCAGTTGTCTTAAGCGTGATAACTCCTTTTCCTCCTCTGGCAGTTTTCCTGTATTCCTCAAGATCAGACCTCTTTCCATATCCTCTTTCAGTAACTGTAAGAATAGTTGTTTTCAAATCCAAAGGCAATGCTCCAAGAGAAACAACTTCGTCTCCTGAATTTAATTCAACTCCTTTAACTCCATAGCTTGACCTTCCCATGCTTCTTACATCATCTGAATCAAACCTTACTGCCTGCCCTCTCTTAGTTATAAGCAGAACTTCCTGCTTGTCAGATACAAGCTCAACATTAATTAAAATATCTGAATTATCTGCAGGCAAGTTCATTGCTCTTACTCCAGTGCTTCTAGGCTTGGCCAAATCTTTCAAAGGAAGTTTCTTTACAATTCCAAGCTTTGTTGCAAACATCAAATATCCATTGTCAAAGTTCTTGACAGACATTACATTAGCAATAGTTTCATCTCTTAAATTAAGCAAGTTAATAATTGCTTTTCCTTTGCTCTGCCTTTCGCTTGCAGGCACATCATGAGCCTTAAGCCAATAAACCCTGCCTCTTGATGTAAAGAACAGCAAATAATCATGAGTATTGCAAGTTAGTAATTTATTGACAAAATCTTCTTCTTTCAAGTCAGTTCCTGTAACTCCTGCTCCGCCCCTCTTCTGCTCTCTATACGAGCTGACATCAAGTCTCTTTATATAACCAGAATTTGTAAGCATGACTACAACATCTTTCTTCTCAATAAGGTCTTTCTCCCTGATTTCAGCAAATCCTCCGGCAATCTTCGTCCTTCTCTCATCTCCATATTTCTTCTTAAGCTCCTGAATTTCTTTCTTGATAACTCCAAGTATTTCCTGCTCACTTCCCAAAAGTTTCTTCAAGAAAGCAATAACTTCTCTCAATTCTTTTTCCTCTGCCTTGAATTTATCAGCTTCTAATCTTGTAAGCTGTGATAATCTCATTTCAAGAATTGCCTTTGCCTGTCTTGTTGTAAATTCAAACTTCTTTATCAAGCCTTCAGAAGCTTCTGCAGTGCTATCGGATTTTCTTATTATAGCTACAATTGTATCAATATCTTTCAATGCAATTAAAAATCCTAAAACTAATTCTAATCTGTCTTCTGCTTTCTTCAATTCAAATTTGCTTCTGTTCACAACAATTATCTTTCTATATTTGACATACTCTTCAATTATATCTCTTAAATTCAAAATTCTTGGTTTTCTGCCTACAAGAGCAAGAATATTTGCATCAAATCTATCTTGCAGTCTTGTTAAAGTATAAAGCTTGTTCAAAGTAAATTTAGGATTAGCTCCTTTCTTAATTTCAACAACAATTCTAACCTTGCCTTTAGCAGATTCGTCTCTTAAGTCAGAAATATCAGGCAATTTCTTCTCTGTCGCAAGCTTGGCAATGCTCTTGACTAAATCTGCCTTGTTAACCATATAAGGAATTTCAGTTATAATAATGCTTGACTTTCCTTTCTTGTCCTCCTCAATCTTGCTTGCTCCTCTAATAAATATCTGGCCTTTTCCAGTTCTGTAAAGCTCTTTCAAGCCTTCTCCAGAAGCAATTCCTCCTGTTGGAAAATCAGGGCCTTTGACGTGCTCCATCAAATCATCAGCAGTTGAAGTTGGCTTGTTTATGAAAGAAACTATTGCATCTGCAACTTCAGATAAATTATGCGGAGGAATATTAGTAGCCATACCAACTGCGAATCCCGTTGCTCCATTCAAAATCCAATTAGGCAATTTCGCCGGCAATGTTTCTGGCTCTTCAACAGAATTATCATAATTAGGCTGCATCTTAACAGTCTCTTTGTCAATATCTTCCAATAACTCGCCAGAAATTTTGCTTAGCTTTGCTTCAGTATATCTATCTGCTGCAGGATTATCCCCGTCGAGCGAACCAAAATTTCCCTGTCCATGAACTAATGGATATCTTAAAGAAAAATCTTGAGCCATTCTTACAAGCGAGTCGTAAAGAGCAAGATTTCCATGAGGATGGAACTTACCCATTGTTTCTCCAACAATTCTCGCAGACTTCATTGTTGGCTTATTGGGCTCAAGCCCAAGCAAGTGCATGGCATATAATATTCTTCTATGAACCGGTTTCAAACCATCTTCAATGCTTGGAAGCGCTCTGTCAACAATAACAGACATGGCATAGTCAATGAACGACTTTTCCATCTCTTCAACAATTTCTGCGCCAGCAACTCCTTTTTCATCTCCTATCTGCTCTTTCTTGCGCCTCTGCTCTTCAAGCATTTCTATTTCTTTGTCAACTTCTTTTTCGCCGTTTTCTTTGTCAGTCATTAGATATCCACCTCTGCTTCATGCGCTTTTTCAACTATAAACTGCCTTCTTGGCTCAACATCATCTCCCATTAGCTTGGAAAATACTGCATCTGCTTTTGCAGCATCTTCAATATTTACTTTTTTCAATAATCTATGCTTTGGATCCATTGTTGTTTCCCATAATTGCTCAGGGTTCATTTCTCCAAGTCCTTTAAATCTTTGGACAGTTGCATTATCTCCGAGCTTTTTCACAATTTCCTTTAATTCATTATCAGAATAAACATAGTGGTCGCTTCTCTTCCTTACTTTATACAATGGCGATACTGCAATGAATATATTTCCATTATCAATCAAAGGCTTCATGAATCTAAAAAAGAAAGTAAGCAATAAAGTTCTGATATGAGCGCCGTCAACATCTGCATCAGTCATTATTATTATTCTGCCATATCTAAGCTTTTCAAGAGAAAATTGCTCTCCAATTCCTGTTCCAATAGCTGTGACTAAATTAGCAATTTCTTCTGAAGATAAAACTTTCAGAGGATTTGCCTTTTCAACATTTAATATTTTTCCTTTCAAAGGCAATATTGCCTGAAATTCTTTATTTCTTCCTTGCTTGCTAGAACCTGCCGCTGAATCTCCTTCAACAATAAACAACTCTGTCTCTTCAGTTTTATTGCTTGAACAGTCAGCCAGCTTTCCAGGCAAGCCTCCGACAGAAAATGCATTCTTTCTTCTAACAAGCTCTTTAGCTTTTTTCGCAGCAGCCCTTGCCCTCTGAGATTCAAGAGCTTTATCAACAATTCTTCTTGCAATAGCAGGATTCTCCTCAAAAAACTGAACCAATGCTATCGTCGCTATGCTGTCAACAATTCCTTTTACCTCGCTGTTTCCTAACTTTGTCTTAGTCTGTCCCTCAAATTGCGGTTCAGGAACTTTTGTTGAAACAATAGCAGTCAAACCCTCGCGAACATCATCTCCTGTCAAATTTCCGTTCTTAAGCATCTTGCTCTTATTTGCATAATCATTTATCGCCCTTGTTAAAGCGGTCTTAAATCCAATAACATGAGTTCCTCCCTCAACAGTATTAATTGTATTTACAAAACCAAGCACATTTTCCTGATAGCCAGAATTATACTGAACAGCACACTCAACAACTATTTTATTATCTTCTTTCAGGAAATAAATAGGCTTGTGCAAGGCTTCTTTAGATTTATTTACCCATTTTACAAACTCTACAACTCCGCCTTCATAATGAAATACTTCCTTTTTTCCATCTTCTTCTTTGAGAGTTATCTTCAAACCTTTGTTAAGAAAAGCAATTTCCCTGAATCTTGTCTCAAGGACAGAGAAATCAAATTTAGAAGCTGAAAAAATAGTTTCATCAGGCAAAAAGCTAACTTCAGTTCCTGTCTCATTTTTAGGAACTTCTCCAATAACTTTTACATCATATATAGGCTTGCCAATTTTATATTCCTGCTTGTATTTCTTTCCATCTCTCTTTACTATAACTTCCATGTGCTTGGAAAGCGCAGCAACAACGCTGATTCCAACTCCATGCAATCCTCCTGAAACAGAATAGCTCTGCTTGTCAAATTTTCCGCCTGCATGCAATTTAGTGACAACTATTTCCAAGGCGGGCTTTTTGTAAACTGGATGCATGTCAACAGGAATGCCTCTTCCATTATCTGCAACAGTCACGCTGCCATCTTTGTTCAAAGTTACTTCAATCTCTGTGCAATAGCCTACCATTGCTTCGTCAACAGAGTTATCAACAACTTCGTAGACTAAATGATGCAGCCCGCTCTTTCCAGTGCTGCCAATATACATTGCCGGCCTTTTTCTAACTGCTTCAAGCCCTTCTAAAACAGTTATTTTTTCTGCGGAATAATCTTTCTTATCGCTCATTTAATGGAAAAATTGAACTTCCTTTATAAACCTTTACATCAATTTACCGACGATAAA
>CAYUCQ010000031.1:0-5909 GCA_964443535.1 Candidatus Woesearchaeota archaeon | reverse complement strand
GAAAAAAAGCGCTATGTTCTTTTAAAGACAGAGCTTTGGCTTAACTCTCTCTTATTAAAAGAAAAATGCGGCAATCCATTTGATACAATTGTCTATTTTTACTCTGGAGATCCTAAAAGTTCTGGAGTAATTGCTCAGCAAAAAATAATCTCAAATGTATTGAAATCAGTCAAAGAAGAAAAAGGAAATAAAGTAATTCTCCTCCCAATAGCAGGCGACCTTGACTTAAAGGCTGTTGAATTGCAAATGAAAATATACGGCATTAAATCCCTTCCTTCTATTCTAATCAATGAAAAAGACATCTTAAAGGGATTTAATACAGAAGAAAAAATAATTTCCTATCTGGAAAAATAACACAATAAACAATAAAAACCCCTATATATTAAAAAAACCATGAAACCCTGGCAATCTGAGTCACAAAGCGACCTTGTGGACGCAATAGAAGAGGGCAGAATAGTAAAAGTCCCTGAATCATACGCAAAAAGAGAGGGCTTGACAATTCTTAGAAAGCAATTAATAGCAAGTCAGTCAATGCAAAAAAAGCAAAAGCAGGAAGAGCATTATTTATCTTTTGATGATTTTAGAAAGCCTCTAAAGCAAAAAAGCCAGGTCTTGTCAGAGCTAGCTGAAAATTTCCATTGGGAGATAAAGAAAAAAAGAAGAGAATTAGGAATAACAAGAGGAAAGCTGGCCAATGACATAGGAGAGCCAGAGCATGCATTAAGGCTGATGGAAAACGGCATTATACAAAAAGACGATTTCGTGATAATAAATAAATTGCAGGACTATTTTAAAATAAATCTTAGAAAAGACAAAGCAAACTTCACGCAGTCGCCTCGCGCAATGATTCAGCAAAAGTCAGAAATAAAGCCAGAAGAGCAAAAGCGTGAAATAATGCAGGAAATAAAACCAGAGGTAAAAGCAGAAGAAAGACCTCAAAGACAATTCAGAAGATTCAAGGACGATACAAGATTCAGGGAAGCCATGCGATACAAAGACAATCGCAGGCAAGAAAGGCCCAAGCCAGTTGAAAGCGACATTGAGGTTTTTGATTAACTAATTTTTTCTATTTTCAGCCCAAATAAATACAATTCCCAACAATATGAAAAGCAACGCTCCCAGCCAATTTTGCTTCTGAAAAGCTTCAACTAAGGCAATTCCAAAAAATAAGATAAATATAGTAAAGTTTGCGCCAATTCTAAATCCCTTCATATTATAGTTTATTCTAGCAAACTTAAATATCTTCTTATTCGCAGCTTGAAAAACAAAGCTTTTTAAACCTCATAAAATCTCTTTTATTATGGATATAGAAATAGTTCAGCAGGACAAGAATAATATTGAAATGAAGATAAACAATCAAACTGTAGCAGAGATTCTAAGAGTTTATCTAAACAAGGAAGGAATAGACTTCGCTGCATGGAGAAAAGAGCATCCTACAAAGCCAATACTATTCAAAATTCAAAGTTCTGACAAGGCGCTGAAGAAAATAGTTTCAGATGCAGCTGCATCAATAAAGAAAGACCTTGAAAGCATAGAAAAAGCATTAAAAAAGAAATAGTTAGATTTATAATAAGAAGGGCATATAATAAATAAAGGAGGGATAAAATGTGTAAGAGTTATTGTGAAGCAATTTTAGCGATTGTATTGATAGTATTTGCATTGTGGGAAACAACCTACTCCAAATGGATAATCATCCTAGTCGCAATCGGATTGCTGATTCATTCATTCACTTGTAAAAGCTGCTTCGCATGCGACCATATGGAAATGGGGCAGGCAAAGAAAAAATCAAGAAGTACAAGGAGGTGAAAAAATGAAATGTAATTGCAGGGCAACAGAAATTATCTTAGGGCTAATCATCCTGCTCTTTGCAATCTTGGGAGGAGATATCTCAAGCTGGATAGTAATCATAGCAGCCATATTGCTGATACTTCATGCCATAGTGCATAAGAGAAGAGGCATGGAATCAGAAGAAAACGCTGGAACTTCCAAAAAGAGGAGAAGAAGATAAAAGAGCAAATTTTTATTTTATTTTTTATTGAATAATTATCTTTTTATACGCTTGCTTATCTAATATTCAATGGCAAGAATATCAGCTGGTTCTTACGACTTGAACAAGTTCCTTCACGGAGGCTATGAAACAGACATAGTGTCTGTAATTTATGGCTCTTCAGGAACAGGAAAAACAAACCTCTGCCTTCTGGCAGCAGTATCGCAGGCAAAAAAAGGAAACAAGGTAATCTACATTGACACAGAAGGAGGCTTTAGCGTAGAAAGAATAAAACAGCTATCTCCTGAAGCTCCTGAAAAAGTCTTAAAAAATATACTTCTTCTCAAGCCAACTAATTTCCAAGAGCAAAAAGAATCTTTCAAAACTCTTCTCTACTACTTGAAAAACGAAATATCTCTTATAATAGTAGATGGCATGACAATTCTTTATAGAATAGATTTCGCAGAGGCAAAAGGAGAGTATGAAAAAATGCAGAAAATAAATACTCAATTAGTCTCGCAAATAAAGACACTTGCTGAAATAGCAAGAAAAAGAGAAATTCCTGTAATAATAACAAATCAAACATATAACTGGGAAAACGAAAGCAAGATGGTCGGAGGAGACATTTTAAAATACTGGGCAAAATGCCACATAGAGCTTTCAAACAACGCAGGAAAAAGAACTGCCAATCTAATCAAGCATCGCTCCCTTCCAGAGAAAACGCTTGCATTTCAAATAACAAATGAAGGAATTAAGAAGCGGGGCTGGCTCTAAATCTTTCTCGCTTGCAATCTAGCAATATAAGAAATCTCAGAATTGCTAAATTTATTTGGATGGTTAAATTTTTCACTCCATTTAAATGAGGGTCTAATAATAACTACTCTCTCATTATTTAATTTAGATAAAACTAAACTACCCCTCCTAAGATGATGATCCCCAACTAATGCAAATACCACTCCCTTTAGTGTATATTGGTTGATTACTTTTGTCTGTTGCAATTCCCTTCTTTTAGTTAGCTCTTCTCCATCTTCACGAGAAATTTTATTTTTTCTCCAATCTTTATTTTTACAGCCCATATTTTTAATATCGCATCCGATAATTTGTAAATTAAAATTTCTAGCAAGTCTTATTATTGGTTTCAATTGACCATATGTAGAAATAAATGAGAAATCTTTATTGTCTAATTTATTTAAGAAATGCTTTGCATCTTTATTATTAAGAATCTTCTTTTCTTCAAGCATTTCATATAGAAAAAAATCTGGCTTCGTTATTTTGATAATCTCTTTTAAAATTGAAATCTGAATAGAAAATCCATGATATTCTCCAAATAATACTAGAGTTATATTATTGTCTTTAATAAGTTCTTTTAATTTATTAAGACTTTTGTATTCTTTAATTTTCAACTTTATATTATCCATAGTATATCATACTAATTGTATTTAAAAACATACATCGTAACCATTAAATATCGCAATTGCTCATCCTTCCTATGCACTATTCAGAATTTGCAGAATTATATGAAGCCTTGGCAAAAACACCGAAAAAGCTGGAGAAAACTTCTATTCTAGCAGGATTTTTAAAAAAATTAAAATCTCATCCAGCAGAATGGATATATCTCTTAAAAGGTCGAGCTTTTCCTGACTACGACTCAAGAGAATTTGGAATATCTGACAAATTAACATTAAAAGCAATCTCAAAAGCATCAGGCGCTCCAGAGCAAGAACTATATAAAAAATTAAGAAAAATAGGCGACCTTGGAGAAATAGCAGATGAAGTTATAGGCAAAAGAAAGCAATCAACATTATTTAATTCAAGGCTTGACACAAAAAAAGTCTTTGAAAATCTAAAAAAGTTAGTAGAAATAAAAGGTAAAGGTTCAGTTGAAAAAAAGCTCTCCATAATTTCAGAATTATTGAACTCTGCTTCAGGAAAAGAGGCAAAATACATAATTCGCACTTTATTATCAGACTTGAGAGTTGGCGTAGCAGACGGAATTCTACGAGACGCTCTGGCAGAAGCATTCTTCAAAGACATGGATATGTCTGCCAAAATTGAAAAAGCATACGACTTGTCAAATGATTACGCAGTTGTAATGGAAGCAATTCTAAAAGGAGAAAAAGAACTAGAGAAAATAGTAATTGTTCCTGGCAGGCCAATGAAAGTAATGCTTCCAGTAAAAGTAACTGAAATAGAAGAAGCATTCAGGATATGCGGCAAGCCTGCTGCAATAGAGCACAAATACGACGGGTTCAGGGTAGTAATCAATAAAAATAAAAAAGGTGAAATCTCCCTGTTCACAAGAAGGCTTGAAAATGTAACAAAGCAATTCCCAGATGTTGTAAAAGTAATAAAAGAAAACATAAAAGGAAAATCTTTCATATTAGATTCAGAAGTAGTTGGCTACAATCCTACAACTAAAAAATACCTCCCATTTGAAGCAATTTCCCAAAGAATAAAAAGAAAATACGACATAGAAAAACTTCAAAAAACTCTTCCAGTTGAAATCAATGTTTTTGACATAATTTTCCACAATAACAAAATAATTGCTAATCTTCCATTCAAGGAAAGAAGAAAAATTCTTGAAAGCATTGTTAAAACAGAAAAGCTAAAGATTCGCCCATCAATGCAATTCATAACAGATGACGAGAATAAAGCTCTCAAATTTTACAAAGACGCCCTAAAAATGCATGAAGAAGGCATAATGATAAAAAATCTTGAAGCAGAATATCATCCTGGCAGAAGAGTTGGATTCATGGTCAAGATGAAGCCAGATACTGCTGACCTTGACCTAGTTATAGTGGGCGCAGAATACGGCTCTGGAAAAAGAGCAGGCTGGCTGACATCTTACATAGTTGCGTGTAAATCAAATTCAGACTTTCTTGAAGTAGGAAAAGTTTCCTCTGGCTTGAAGGAAAAAGAAGGCGAAGAAACAAGTTATGAAGAAATGACAAAGCTTCTCAAGCCATTGATAATAAAGGAAAAAAACAAGGAAGTTACAATAAAGCCAAGATTAGTTGTTTCAGTAAAATATCAAAATATACAAAAAAGCCCAAGCTATTCTTCAGGATATGCCCTAAGATTCCCAAGAATTACGCATTACCGCCCTGACAGGAAGCATTTTGACATAGCCACTTTAGAAGAAGTGAAAAAAGAAGCACTCCAGCACAAGCCTATTCCTTTTAATATTGTTTAAAAAGCGCTTTAGTTTAATTTTTCAACCTAGCCATTAAGAAATCATTCTTCTTAAGTTGAATATATTCTGAACAAGCATCAATTAAGTGATGTGAACGAGAAAATTCTGTGTCTCGTTTTCTTTCATAATAAGAAGCCAAAATTATGATAATTCCTTTCTGTTTAAGCATATTTATTACCGGAACAAAATCGCTATCGCAAGCTATGAGTATTATCTTTTTTATTTTAGGGTAATCTATAAGAAAAGAGCTTAAAGCCATTGTCAAAACAGTATCAACTCCCTTTTGTCTATAATGAAAAGCGCCTTGAGCGCTTTTTGTTCTTTGAACTCTGCCTTCTAAAATTGTAAAATCCTTTAAATTTGAGAAATTGCTCTTAAATCTATCATATCCTTCTTTCCTTTTTCGTTCATCCTCATTAGGTTTATCCGACTGAAATGGAGGAGCAGTAGCATAAAAAATATGCCTAACAAACAAATCCTTGCCTTTTGCAATTTCTTTAGCAAATTTAATCTTATCAAATTTGATATATTTTCCTTCACCCAAATATTTGCTTAGTCTAGATAAGAATCCTTCATCAATAAAAACTAATGTATCCTCCATGCTAAACCTTCATTATAAAGGGGAAGACTTTATAAAAATAGTCATCTAGCGACCCCGTAGGATCACTAGGGAGCATACCATAACTAACTAAAAAATGAAGTTTATAAAACTTGTCATTGTAGCAAAAT
>CAYUCQ010000030.1:0-6510 GCA_964443535.1 Candidatus Woesearchaeota archaeon | reverse complement strand
AGAATGTTCAAAGCAGAGGATGCTATAAGCTTGACAGCGAAGAAAAAGACAGCTGCTTAAAGAGAGCGGTTAATATAACAAGGGCTAAATTATCTGAATTGCCTAATCAAGAAAGAGCGCAGAAATCAAGAGAATATTTAGTCTTGTTATTATATGAGCTGCAAGAAAGAATAGAGAAAGGGCAGGAAGATGGAAGCATTAGCGCTGACAAAGCTGCAGAAATAATTGATTTAATAGATGAAATAAAGCAGGATATTCTTAGTGATAAAAGAAGGGTTGAAATTCTGCCTAAATTAAATGACTTGAAGCAGAAAATCAGGGAAATAAGGAACTCGCAATGAAAAAGATAATTATTTGGGCTATTTTAATATTAATAGTGGTTGTTGGAGGCATAATGATGTTTAATCCTGATGAAACTGTTGAGACGACAGACTCGGGGCAGCAGCAAATAATAGCGCAAGAACAAAACAGCGGTTATGCTGTTTTAGATAGTGATGAAGATGTTTTCAATGCTATTGACGAAAGCATGGAATATCTTGATTAAACTAAACTTTATATATCTAATTTTTCTTAGAAACATATGAAAGAAGGAAAAGAGAGATTATCTTTTCACGATCAAATTCAGAGGAATAAGATTAAATCAATTGCCTTAATGGCAGTTATTTTCTTAGTTTTCATTCTTTTAGGATATTTAATCTCTCTTGCTATTCATCCTACATATTTCTTTGCTATCATGATACTTGCTATTATTTTTTCAATTCTTTACACTATTATAGGTTATTATAATTCTGACAAAATTGCCTTAGCTTCTGTAAGAGCTAAGCCTGCTTCTCAAGTTGAGCATAGAATGCTTATTCATTCTGTTGAATCAATGGCAATTGCATCAGGCTTGCCAATGCCTAAAATTTATGTAATGGAATCTGAGCAAATAAACGCATTTGCCTCTGGGAGAGATCCAAAGCATGCAGTTATATGCGTTACGACAGGAATGCTGAATAAATTAAACAAGCAGGAATTAGAAGGAGTTATAGCTCATGAGATGTCGCATATTGCTAATTTTGATATCAGATTCATGACTTTGACAGCTATTCTCGTTGGCATGATTGCCATAATTGCACAGATTTTCCTTAGAAGCATGAGCTTTTCTAACGGAGGCAAAAGAAATGCAAAAGTGCAGTTTACAATAATTATAATGGCTATTTTAGCAGCAGTATTAGCGCCTATTGTGGCAAACTTAGTTTCTTTTGCAATATCTAGAAAGAGAGAATTTACAGCAGATGCAACTGCCGTCAAGTTCACGCGCTATTCTGCTGGATTGAAGTCTGCCCTGCAGAAAATAAAGGGTGAGCATCCTTCAGATGAAGACAAGAAGAGATATCCCTCATCTGTTGCGCCATTGTTCATATCAGACCCTTTTAAGAAGAAAATACAAGGATTATTTTCCACGCATCCTCCTATTGAAGAAAGAATTAGAAGATTAAGTGTTATGTGACTAAATCAGATAAAAACTTATAAAGGGTTATTTTTTATTTTATTTATGGTCGGCATATATTTTATCTTTTCAAATAATTATGATAGAGACAAGAAATTCTCTCAAGGCCTTCATAAATATCTGCCTTTTGAAGTTGACATAAAAGAAGGTATAATAAAAAGAGACAAAATTATTGGGCTTGATGGGAAATTAATAAGAGAAGAAGTTCCTGAATTTATTGCTAGAAGAGAAAGACCGCTTTTTATAAAAGAATCTGCATTTGATATATTGGCTGAGAAATTTTCAGACGAAGGTTCTCGAGCAGTTTGGAAAGTCTATATAGCAATGTTGGTAAAAAATGAAGTTGTCCATGGAGAAAAAGAGATGGCTCTATTTATTGAGGAATTGAGGGCTGGGAAGCATCGTTTTTAGGCTGATGACTTGCCGTTAGTATCTTTATAATAATCTCTTGACCATTTCTCATATTCTTCTTGCGGCTCAAATGGAAATAGGTCTGTATTTTTCCTATAATCATTTAAAAAGTTGATTAATTTTATTCCCTCGTCTGTTTTGACTCCTTGATGAACAAATGAAACTACATTATAAACAGTAGGTCTGCTTACTTTTATTGCGCTCTCTTCTCCTATTCTGAGAACCCTTTCTGCGCCTGAATTTTTTATGCGTTTTTGAGTTTGGCTGGACAAAAGCAAGGCAGCGCTACAAAAAGCAAGATATCCTGGGAGTTTTCTTGGAATATCTATGATATATTGCATTGCTGGCTGAAAATATTCTTCTGCAATAGGCATCAATCTTTCTAAAACCTTGCCACGCATATCTATTGCTTCTGCTGTGTCTTTTTCAAATAAATCCTGATAAGATATTCCTTCATGAATTTCATCAGGAAGGAACTTAATTCTATGACTTCTTAAATTAAAGTCTTCTCTAAGATTTTTAAGTATGTTTGTTAATTGAACGTAAGCTCCTACAGCCCTTGAATTATTGAAATCTAAAATCGCTCCGTCCTCAATCTGAACTATTCTATTTAAAGCTTCTCCAACTGTTCCTGCAACAAAATAACAATATTCTTTTAATTGTTTTATTGTGTCTAATTTGCCCGCATCTGTGAAAACACTCATTCCATTTACCATAGGATTTAAGCATAATTTTGCAATGGCATTTCTTATGCTTGGTTTAAAACTTCTTAGTTCTCTTAAAGCATACCCTCTCCCAAATTGTTCAATATAAATTCTTTCGTTTTTATTAAGTGCTCCGCCTTCAATGTCTTTAATTAAAGCATTTAAATCTGTTCTTATCAATTCTTCTAAGTCGACCTCAGGCAAGTCAATTTTATTATATATATGACTAAGTCTGCGAAAAGCATCTAGCTTTGTAGCCTTATCTTTATTGCCATCTTCTATGCAATCTCCAAATCTCGCGTGAATGTTGAGGCTTGTGACATCTCTGAATTTGTCTTCAGACTCCATCCTGCCTCTTGCAAAAGATAATAAGTCTATATTTGGACCAAAAGTTCTAGATAAAAGATTTCCTAACTCTCTTTGTGAAAGAGTATCGCCTCTTTCTCCTTTTGCTACTATATCTTCTAAGTTTAAAAATGGAAGAGTTATAATGGAGGTATTAGTCATTTTATTAAGTTTTATTTATCGTTTATTAACTTATCGTTTTAGTCATATAACCACTTAATAGTGGAAATTACATAAAGAAAGGTATTATAAGAGATATATAAGTTTTACTATAATGAGAAAAAAGTTTTCTTCTGAATTGTGCTATGAATTATTGGGCAAGATACCAAAAGGAAAAGTTGTTACATATAAAGAGATGGCTCGAGCTTTGGGAACTAAAGGATACAGGGCTGTTGGGCAGAGCTTGAAAAGAAATGAGCATCCTGAAAGCATTCCGTGCTTTAAGGTCGTGAAAAGTGATGGAAGCATTGGAGGATATTCTGGAAATAATCCTGAAAATATAAAAGAGAAGATTAAGAAATTAAATTCTGAAGGAATAATAATAAAAGATGGAAAAATTGAGCTGGATAAATATTCTTATAAGTTTCAGTCAGGGAAAATAGCCAAGCATTGAATCAACTGAGAAAGAACCTGCGCCTAAAAATGCAAGAGCTAATGCTGCGCCGCATAATATCAAATCAAATTCCCAGCCTGTTGTGCCTTTAGATGAGAAAGGTATGCTCCATTGCGTGGTTTTCTTGAAAATTGCTCCAAGCATTATAACTGCTAAAGCCATGCCTGCAATTTCTGTATAAATTCCTGCTAAAATTGCTATTGCTGATAGTGCTTCTAATGCGCCTATTAATATCATGAAACCGCCCATTCTTCCATTAAGCTTAGGCAGGCCGTGATAAAGAAATATAACTCCTAAAACTAATCTTAGAATTAATAATCCATAATTTTCCAGTCCATTGAAAATAAGCATTTTAGCAGAATTCCTCCATTAATCTTCTTTCATTTCCAAGTATTTTCTTTAGTGCTTCTAATTCCTTTGCGCCGTAATTATTGCCTTGCTCATCTGTAAATGATTCTCTTTTTCCGCAATACCAATCTATTCCGTCTTGTCCAAGCTTGGACAAGAATGAGCTTGCGTCTACAAAAGAGGTTGCTGATTGCTCTTCCTCAGGGCTTAAGCTTATGCTTGGAAAGAATGTTAGATAGATTGATATGAAGATAACTAAAACTAAGACTCCAAGAAAGAGAGCTTTTACATTTGGCACCTTCTTCTTTTGAACGATTTCTACCTTTTTCATATGTGGAATAGATTAATTTTGTTTAAATAGTTTTTCATCTAGGATTTTCTCTCCCTGTTCAGGAATTTTTGTATGAAATCTTCATAGTTGGAGTGATTTGGAAGCCTTTGAAGGCGCCAGTAATTTGTTCCCTCTATTTTCTCAACTCTTAATTTGCCCAAGAGTTTTTTATGAATTTGGTCTGATAGCAAGACAAAACCTTCTGAATAATCAGCAATGCGCTTTGCTATTGTAACTGTGTTATCTAGGGAGACAAATTTCAGCCTGCCATCTTTTAATTCAACGGCGATATTGCCTGAATTAACTCCAATGCCGAAACTTATTTTATGAATAGAGGATTTATTGTGATTTTGGAGAATAGCTTCTATTTCTTTTGCTGCATTTAACGCAGCTGGCTCATTTTCATTTGTTCTTGTTATTGAAGGAAGGAATATCATTATTCTGTAATCGTTGTCAACATAGATTTTTGCTTTTGCTGATTTTGCCTGCAATAATGCTCTGTCTATGCTTTCTAATGGATTGCCTGAGCCAACTACTCTTTGCAGCTCTTGCAGATTCTTTATCTTCAGAGCGATAATTAATGCTTCTTCTCTTGTGCCATGATCCATTACATTTGATACAACTGGGGAAGAGCTTGTAACTAGGGGAGATTTAATTGAAGGTGTGACTATTCTCGGAAATTTTCCGAAATCTTTTTTTCTTAGTATTTTTCTAACTATAATTAATATCATAATTATTAAAATAACTATAATTAATGTCCAGAGCCAGATTCCCATATTGCCTATAAAAAATCCTTTTACTTCATTTATTCCTATTGCATTGCCTGTCAAGAACATTTTTCCGAGATTTTGAGGATTTCTTCCATCATTGATATTGATATCATATTCTCCATCAGGAGCTTCTAATTCAAATCTGATTGACTCGCCTAATTCAAGATTTATATTTATTACTTGCGACTTCTCGCCTATTTTAATTTCTAATGGTCCTGAATATGGAATATTACCTGTGTTGGTTATAACAAGCATGCCTTCTGCAATTGTTGAAGATAGTTCTGGAAATTCTTCAACATACAATTCTTTATTTACCTGAAAATCAAGGCTTTTTGCTTCTATTACCCAAAATCCAGGAGTTTGATTTGCTTCTATAAACCAAGATATTGTCTCGCTTGCCTTGATTAAGCTCTGCGAGAAAAGTGATTGATCTGGGGCATAGACATTGATTTCTATATCACCTTCTCCGTAATTTCCTGCCTGA
Organism: Candidatus Woesearchaeota archaeon; assembly: GCA_964443535.1. GTDB lineage: Archaea > Nanobdellota > Nanobdellia > Pacearchaeales > GW2011-AR1 > JAUSIK01. Next base: position 1,012 of record CAYUCQ010000030.1, on the reverse strand, counting down.
TCAAATAAAAGGGGCGTGAAGAAAAATTCTGACCTTGGAGCTATTGAGCTTGTGCTTAATATTATGTCAATGCCTCTTATAGATTGGCTTATTTCTATAAGGCTTGATGATGCGCCTGAACTCATTACAAGACCTTGCCTGTCAAAATCACGAGCATATACATTAATGCTATATTCTCCAGGAGGAGCGTTTTCTGGAATCTGGAAGCCTGCTGAATAAAATCCATCTATTACTTCTGCTGAAAGAGAGCCTAAAATTATTGTTTGATTAATTAGAACACTCTCTTGACTTGTTTCATTTTCTGACTCTGTAGAAATTTCTTCTTCAATTGTTTCGTTGGATTCAGTTTCTTCGTCTTCATCTGTTTCTTCAGACACACTTTCAGATGTTTCATTAATAGTTGAATTTGTTTCTTCGTCTTCTACAATTATTTCTTCTGCTGGAGGGGAATTTGAAGGAAGCTTTATGTTTATTCCTTCTAAGACTATATCAACAAAGCCCTTTAGAGGCTCCCTGTTTTCCTTGATAACTCTTCCAGAAATATTTATAGTCTCTCCAGGAAGAAAGACAATATTATTGACTTTAATTTCTACATCAGCTGACCTGCTTATTCTAAATGGCTGGCTTCTTGCTTCACCGCTTCCATATAATGTTCTTATATAACATTCTCCAGTTAAACTGCCTACTATGCTATTGTCTATAATGGATACAACGCTGACAATTTTTTGCTCTCCTGCATTGACAGATTCTATGCTCTTGAAAGTTTCTATTTCTTCAAAGCCGCAGATTAAATAAGCGCTGAAAAAACCAATCGTGTCAACGCTTGAACTTAGAGTAACATTTGCTATTACTTTGTCGCCAACATTATAAACTGAATGCAATTCGCTGATGTAAATCTCTGCAGAGATAATTGGAATTAAAGAAGCTAATAAAGCCAAAAATATCAAAGAAAATATTCCCCTTTTCATGCTTATATGAGAGAATTTTTATATTTAAATCTTGTTGCATTGTT
>CAYUCQ010000029.1:0-6529 GCA_964443535.1 Candidatus Woesearchaeota archaeon | reverse complement strand
AAAATGAAAAGAGTGATAGTTATATCTCTTGGAGGCTCCTTGATAGTGCCTGAAAAGATGGATGTGAAATTCTTGGAGAAATTCAAGCAGATTTTGAGAAAGAATTATCATTCTTATAAATTTGTAATTGTTTGTGGAGGAGGTACAATAGCGAGGAAATATATTTCTGCCTTGAAAGAAGACAAGCAATCTATTAAGCAGCTTTCTCTTGCGGGAATTATGGCCACAAGAATGAATGCGCAATTCATGATGCAATTTTTTGGCAATGAAGCAAATGATGAGCTTCCTGAAGATATGCGAGATGTGAAAAATAATACTCTGAAAAATTCTGTTATAATCTGCGGAGCTTTGAGATTTGCGAAGAATTCAACTTCTGATACTACTGCTGCAAAATTAGCGCGTTATTTAGGAACTGATTTTATTAATATAACAAATGTTGATGGGCTTTATACGGCTGATCCAAGAAAAGACAAGAACGCCAAGTTGATTAGAAATATAAGCTGGGCTGATTTTGAGAAAATGGCGCTAAAGATAAAGCATGCTCCAGGACAGCATTTTGTGCTTGATCAAAATGCTTCTATGCTTATTAAAAAACATAAAATAAGGACTTATATAATTGGCAAGGATTTGCGTAATTTAGAGAATGTTTTTAAAAGCAAGAAATTTGAAGGAACCTTGATTGAAGGATGATTTAGCTTACAGCCACACCTAAAAGAGCTTTAATAATTATAAATCCTATTATCGCTATGGCTGCAATCTTAATAATTTGTATAAGTGCTTCAACAGGGTCTTTATCTTTTCTCATTTTTTGAATATGTGTCTTTTTATTTCCCTTAAATCTAATCTTATATCTTCCAACTCTTTATCCCTTTTAATCTTTTTGTTAGCTTCTTCTTGATTTTCTTCAGCAATTTTAATTCTAGAATAAATATCTGATAAAATGAAATTAAAGAAACTATAATTACCATCAAGACATTAGAGAAGGATCCAGTTCTAGTATAAATAAAATAATTTATATTAAACTCAACTATAGCTATTATGATGCCCCATAATTCCCAATTGCTTTTAGACATAATCTATCGCATTGTTTAGTTTAATAAAGATTTATATAATAAATTGCAATATAGAGATTGAAAGACGAATATGATAAACAATTCTAGTATAGATAGCGCGAGAAAAGCTATTAAAAGTTGCAAAGAAAAGCCAATAATAGTCAGAGCGCAGGGAAATGAGTTTAACAGGAAAATTCTTGAATACGGAAGTTTTGACATTTTAGTCCTGCCTTTTTTTAGTGCTGGAAAAGACAGCTTGAGGCAATTAGACAGCGGCTTGAATCATGTTTTGGCGAGGATTGCTGAAGAGAATGGCGTAGCAATAGGTCTTGACTTAAGAGAGTTAAGAAATTTGCCTAAAGCTGAAAAAGCAGAGTTTTTAGCAAGAGTTAGGCAGAATATAGTGATATGCAGAAAAGCAGGAGCAAAATTAGCTTTGCTGAATTACAATGATAAAATTGGCGCATTTTTCTTTCTAATTTCCTTGGGCGCTTCTACACAGCAAGCCAAGGGCGCTGTTTTTCATAAGATTTAAATATTGATAGTTGGAGTTGATGTTATGGATAGAGAAGAATATCTAAGGCTTCATGCAGAGGAAAGGAGAGAGCTTGCTGAATTAGATATAACTGAAAGAAATGCATTTAGAAATTACTCTTTTGAATGCGAGAGATATGAGGATTATTCTTCTGTTATTGCCAATAGTTTTGCTGTTGCAAGAGATGTAACAAAAAAGCCGCGCAGGCTTTTGAAAGGAGTTATTCTTTCAGTAATATTTGGGGCAGCATTAGGATACTTCTTATTAGGTGTTTATAATTTAGGAAGGAATAATGAAAGAGAGAAAATGATTGAAGAATTAAATAGTCTTCAGGAAAGAAAAAGAATTGAAACATTTATTAGGAAAGAGCTTGAAGATATGGCAAATACTGAAAGAGACAGGTATTATCTTAATAGAAGATTAGAAAGCCGCAAATAGCTGAAAACCAAACTTTTTTAATCCTCCTCTCTTTTCTTAAAGCATGCCAAATAAGATTGATGATGTAATTGAAAGACTATCTCCTTTAGAGGTAAAGGTCATTCCATTCCTGGATTTGAAGCTTGACGAAATAGCTCAGAAAACTGGCTTGGATATGACTTCATTGCTAAGAGCGCTGTCTTTTCTTGAGAACAAGGGCGTCTTGAAGATAAATAAAGAAACGCAGAAAATTATAGAGTTAGGCATAAATGGAATATATTACAAGAAAACATCCTTGCCAGAGAGAAAGCTCTTGACTTTTCTTGAGAAAAATAAGAACATAACTCTTAATGACGCAAAGAAACTCTCTAAATTGTCTGATAACGAATTTAATGCAGCATTAGGATTATTGAAAGGCATGATTTTTATAGAAATAAAGAATAATAGAATTCAGCTGATTGCAAGCAAGGAAAATATTGCGAAAAAAACTCCTGAAGAGCATTTTTTGGGCATTCTTCCAATTGAAGAAAAAGGATTAGATTCTGAAATGAGAAATGTTTTTTCCCGTTTATTAAAGAGAAAGGACATTATAATTCTAAAAGAGAAAAATGTCATAGATTTTGAACTTAGTGATTTAGGAAAGCAGTTGCTGAGAAAAGAGATAAAGTCAGACTTGATTGAGGAAGTAACTCCTGATATTATAAAAACATGGGGCAAGAACAGGAAATTTCGCGCTTATGAAATAAAATCTAATGTTCCTGTGCTGCATGGAGGAAAAAGGCATTTTGTAAATCAGTCTATTGAATATGCGAGAAGAATTTGGCTTGACTTAGGTTTTAAGGAAATGACTGGCACAATTCTGCAAACGACTTTCTGGAATTTTGATTCTCTTTTCACGCCGCAAAGCCATCCTGCCAGAGAAATGCAGGATACGTTTTTCTTGAAAGATATTGAAGGAAAGCTTCCTAACAAAGAAATTGTTTCAAGAGTCAAGCAAGCTCATGAGTCAGGTGTTGATGGCAGCAAAGGCTGGGGATATGAATGGCATGAGAAAGAAGCAAGCAAAGTTGTTCTTAGAACGCACACTACTGTGCTTTCTGCGCAGACTTTGGCAAATTTAAAGGAAATGCCTGCAAAGTATTTTGCAATTGGTAAAGTTTTTCGCAATGAGACACTTGACTGGAAGCATTCATCTGAATTTTATCAGACAGAGGGAATTGTAATAGATGAAAATGTAACATTTAGGCATCTTTTAGGATATCTAAGGGAATTTTACAGCAAGATGGGATTCAAGAAGATAAAATTCGTTCCAACATTTTATCCTTTTACAGAGCCAAGTGTTGAAATACAAGTATTTCATGAAGAGAGGAAAGAATGGCTTGAACTTGGAGGAGGAGGAGTTTTCAGGCCAGAAGTAGTTATTCCTCTCCTGGGAAAGAATGTTCCTGTTTTAGCTTGGGGACAGGGATTTGACAGAATAATAAGCGATTATTATAAAATAAAAGACTTGAGAGAAATGTATTCAAACGACTTGAGAAGTCTTAGAAACATGAAGATGTGGGTAAAATAAAATGGCAAATGTGAAATTCCCGAGAAGCACGCTTGAAAAAGAAATAAAGCTTACGCCGAATGTAATTGATAAAATAAACTTATTCGGCGTTCCTATAGAGAAAATTAGTGAGAAAGAAGTTGATGCTGAAATTTTGCCTAATAGGCCTGATTTGCTTTCTGTTCATGGATTTATTCGCTCTTTGAAGACTTTTTTAGGCATGGAAAAAGGAATAAGAAAATATAAAGTCAATAAGCCTGAAAAAGATTATCGCGTTAAAATAGATTCAGCTGTGAAGGCAGTGCGCCCTTATACTGCCTGCGCTATAGTTAGAAATATTAAATTTAGTGATGAAAATATAAAAGATATTATAGAATTGCAGGAAAAGCTTCATTCAACAATAGGAAGAAACAGAAAAAAGCTCGCTATAGGAATATATCCTTTGGATAAGATAAAATTGCCTATAACTTATACTGCTCTTTCGCCTGAAAAAATTAATTTTATTCCTTTAGGAGTTGAAAAAGAAATGAGCGCTTATCAGATAATTCAGAGGCATCAGACTGGAAAAGATTATGGGCATTTGCTTGAAGGACTTTCAAAATATCCTGTTTTTATTGATGCTAAAGACAGAATTCTTTCAATGCCTCCAATAGTTAATAGCGAGGAAACAGGCAAGATAACGAGCGAGACAAAAGATGTTTTTGTAGAATGCTCTGGAATGGATTTTCCTCTCTTGACTAAGATTTTGAACATAGTTGCAACAGCTTTGTCTGATATGGGTGGAGATATTTATTCCGTGGAGCTTGATTATGGCAAGGAGAGGCATATATTGCCAGACTTAACGCCTGAAAAAATTAAAATTTCTCTTGCTAATACTAATAATTTGCTTGGATTGAATTTGAATGAAAAAGACTTGACTAAATTGCTTGAAAAAATGGGATATAACTTCAAGGGAAGGCATGCTGAAGTTCCGCAATGGAGAGTTGACATATTGCATGAAGTAGATATTATTGAAGATATAGCAATAGCTTATGGCTACAACGAGTTTGTTCCAGATGTGCCAAGAGTTTCTTATATAGGCGAAGAATCGCAGGAGAGCAAGATGAAATCAGTTGTTTCAGAAATATTAGTTGGGCTTGGCTTGACAGAAGTTTCTTCTTTTCATTTAGTTAAAAAAGATGAATTAGCTAAAATGAAAATTGATGATGCAATTGAGCTTGCTGATTCAAAGACAGATTACAAGTTTCTCCGCAATAATCTTATTACTTCTGCCTTGAGAATATTATCTGAAAACAAGGATGCAGATTATCCGCAGAGAATATTTGAAATAGGCAGAGTTTTTTTCAAGGATGAAAATGCAGGAGAGACAGGTGTTGCAGAGCAGGAAAATCTTATAATTACCTTGACTCCTGGCAATTTTACTGATGCCAAGCAGAATTTTAGCTATCTTGCGAAAATGCTTGATTTTGATTATAAGTTGAATGAAGCTGAAAACAAGCAGCTTATAGAAGGAAGGACAGCTTCAATTTTAGTCAATGATAAAGTTGTTGGATATATGGGAGAAGTTCATCCTAAAATATTGAATGCATGGAATATTAAGATGCCTGTTTCTGTCATGGAAATATCTGTTAAGGATGTTTTTAAGATGTGGAGATAAAAATTATAAAATTTTGTAGTCTTTTATGAGGCTAATTGTTATTTTTTTCTCTTCTTTTTCATATTCATAACCTATGTTAGAAGGATGCATTGTAGATAGTCCTATTTCATTTATTCTAAGAGAGGAAACATATCCGCTATATCGCTCGTTTTCTCCGTCAGTTCTATTGAATGATTTACCATCTAAACAAATTTCAATTAAATCTCCTACTGAAACCTCTCTTAATATTTTATCTGCTACTTTTTCTTGTAAGTTTTTTGTTAAATCCATAATTTCAGCATTTGATTATAATATATAAAGATTTAGATATTTGAATAAATAGTCATCCGAAATAGTTTCTTTCTTTCTTGCTGACAGAGTTTTTTGGCATTTTTATGTTTGTTATGATTTGCTTGAAGCCGCCTTTTAATTCCTGCCATTTATTGAAAACTCTTTTAATCAGGCTTGCTTCATTTTCTTCTGTTGTATCTATTTCTAATTCCAGAGAAATAATGCTTAAATCTGCAAGAGATGAATAAATATTGTCTATTACTTTTCTGTCATCGTGCGTCATTGAATTTATGTAAGAAAGATACATTCTTGGAGTATTCATTGGATTGATTAGCATTTCTAGGAAGCTCATTGAATTGACAATCTTTTCCATTATTATCTTTCTAATAGCTCTTAGAGTCTTGTCGCTTTGCTTGTCAAGCTTGTCTATTTCAAAATCCCTGTTTAGCTCTTCAAAATTTGGCAGCTTGTGCTTGCTTTCCAATTTCTCATATTCTTTCTTTAAATCTTTTAATTCCATATCCAAGCTAAAAAATCTCCTTTTATATAATTAACTGATTGTTCAGAATAGTCAAACTATCTTTAAATTAAAAATTTCCTGTGTAAGAACTAAGTGGCAATAATGGCGCACCAAGGTTAGTTGAGTTCATGAAGTCATCATGGTTCTTATGTGCAACTAAACGCCTATGTCTCTCTTCGATTTTTGAAGTTAAAAAAGGATCCTTAACTGGAGTTAAAACATAATTTCCTTTTGCTCCCTGAAGTCCATAAAATTCAGATTCATCATTCACAACCGACCTTCTTGCTGAATCTGGGAGATACTTTAATGCTTCCCCTTTAGCAACATAAGTCTGACCATTAAATTCAAAACAATTAAATGGTTCGATACCTATTTCTGGTTCATTTGTCATAAAAACAAATGAAAATAGCTATTTATATAGTTTTATATTATGAAATAGTAACTAGTCTTATGTTCTGTTTTTCTGCGATTTTAAAAAGCCCCAGCCGAGGATTGAACTCGGGACCTCGTCCTTACCAAGGACGCACTC
>CAYUCQ010000028.1:0-6607 GCA_964443535.1 Candidatus Woesearchaeota archaeon | reverse complement strand
TTAAGACCGATAGTTGTTGTTGAGAATGGTGCAAGCAAATTAAGAGATGAGCATATTATTGAAATTGAAGAAGGAAAAATCAACTGGAAAGATCTTGTTGAGCAGGGGATTATTGAAGCCATAGATGCTGCAGAAGAAGACAACTCATTAGTCGGGCTAAAGCCAGAAGAAGTAACTCATGAGCATACTCATTTAGAAATTCATCCTACAAGCTTGTTTGGACTAATTACAAGCCTTGTTCCTTTTGGAAATCATGACCAGAGATCTAGACTTAATAGAGGAAGCAAGACACTTAAGCAAAGCCTTGGAATATATGCTGCAAACTATTTAGTTAGATTAGACAGCAATGTATCTATCTTGCACTATCCGCAAAAGCCTCTTGTCAGGAGCTTTATTTACGACACTCTTGAAGTTTATCCTGCTGGACAAAATATTATTGTTGCTATTCTTCCTTATGAAGGATATAACATGGAAGACGCAATTGTCCTTAACAAAGAAAGCATTGATAGAGGAATGGGAAGAAGCACTTTCTTTAGGCCGTACTCAACAATAGAATTGCAGTATCCTGGAGGATTAAAAGACGAGATAAGCATTCCAGAAAAAGATGTTTCAGGATATAGAACAGAAGAGTCATATAGATTCTTGGAAGATGATGGAATTACATATCCAGAAGCTTACATGGATTCTGGCAATGTAATCATAGGAAAAGTAACACCTCCAAAATTCTTGAGCGAAGCAAGAGACATTAGCATTCAGGCAAAGAAAGAAGCAAGCGTTGCAATAAGACAGGAAGAGCAAGGCGTTGTTGATGCTGTATTCATAACAGTAAACAATGAAGGAAACAGAGTTGTGCAAATAAGAACAAGAGATCAGAGAATGCCAGAGCCAGGCGACAAATATTCTGCTCCTCATGGACAGAAAGGAGTCATTGGATTAATTGCTGACGGAAGAGATATTCCATTCACATCAAAAGGAGTCAAGCCTGACTTGATGTTTAATCCGCACAGCATTCCAAGCAGAATGACTGTTGGTTATTTGATTGAATTGCTTGCAGGCAAGACTGCTGCAACTTCAGGAAGAATAGTTGATGGAACTCCATTCACAGGACAGACAGTTGACGAGTTGAAAGCGCAATTGAAGAAAATGGGATTCAGGGCTGATGGAAAAGAGATTATGTATAATGGAGTTAATGGAAGAAAGATGGATGTTGAGATATATATTGGAAATATGTATTATTTGAAACTAGTAAGAATGGTAAAGAACTTGCTGCATGCGAGAGCTTCAGGAAAAGTTACTTTGCTGACAAGACAGCCGATAGAGGGAAGATCAAGAGGAGGCGGATTAAGATTAGGAGAAATGGAGCAGCAAGCATTAGTTGCGCATGGCGCATCATTATTGCTGAAAGAAAGATATGGCTCTGATAAAACAATTATACATATATGCAAAGATTGCGGAAACATGACATATGAAGATATTATAAGAAATAAGACTCCATGTAAATTATGCGGCAGCAATGAATCTGATCCAATTGAAATATCATATGCTTTCAAGCTTTTAGTAGATGAACTGCTTGGACTTGGAATAAATACTAAATTCAGCCTAAAAGACAAATACGAACAATAAAATGCAGTTACAATATTTAAGAAAACAAGTTAGATCATTGACATTCAGCCTGCTTAGTCCTGAACAGATTAAGAAGCTAAGCTCTGCAAAGATAGTTACGCCTGAATTATATGATATAGATGGATTTCCAGTTGACGGCGGATTAATGGATTTAAGGCTTGGAGCAATTGATCCTGGAGTAAGGTGCAGAACATGTGGAAAAAGATTAAAAGAATGCTCTGGGCATCCTGGAAGCATTGATCTTGCAAGACCTGTCTTTCACATAAAATATATTCAGCTTATAGAGCATTGCCTAAGAAGCTTCTGCCCTTCATGCGGCAAGTTAACATTGTCTGAAGAAAAGCAGAAAATTTATACTCCAAGCGAGAGAGCAAAGAAAGCAAGAGATGTAAAGAGATGCCCTCATTGCAATGAAAGCATAGAAAAAGTCAAGCTTGAAAAGCCAAGCACTTTCATGATAGGAAAGAAAAGATTAAGCCCTATAGAAACAAGAGACAGGCTTGTCAAGATAAGTGATGACGAGCTTAAAAAGACAGGAATTAATCCAAAGACTGCAAGGCCTGAATGGGCCGTTATTTCACTTCTATTAGTTCCTTCTGTAACTGTAAGGCCAAGCATTACACTTGAAACTGGAGAGAGAAGCGAAGATGATTTGACTCACAAGCTTTCTGATATTATAAGAGCAAATCAAAGATTGTGGGAAAACTTGAATGCTGGAGCGCCTGAAGTTATTATTGAAGATTTGTGGGACTTGCTGCAATATCATGTCACCACCTTATTTGACAATAATATTTCAAGGATACCTCCTGCAAGGCACAGATCCGGACAGCCTTTGAAAACAATAACTGAAAGAATAAAAGGAAAAGAAGGAAGAATAAGGGCTAACTTGGCAGGAAAGAGAGTTAATTATTCTGCTAGAACAGTTGTATCTCCTGATCCTTATCTAAAGATAAATGAAATAGGCGTTCCAATGGATATTGCAAATGTAATTACCGTCTCTGAATCTGTAACAACTATTAATATTGAATTCATGAAAGAGATTGTAAAGAAAGGAGAAAAATATCCTGGAGCAAATTATATAATAAGGCCTGATGGAAAGAAGAAAAGAATTACAGAAGATTTGAAAGATGAAATCTGCGCTGAATTGCAGCCAGGATATAGAGTTGAAAGGCATCTTCGCGACGGCGATATTGTATTATTCAACAGGCACCCTACTTTGCACAAGCAAGGACTTATGGCACATTATGTAAAAGTTTTGCCTGACAGGACATTCAAGCTTCACCCTGCTTCTGCACAGCCTTATAACGCAGACTATGATGGAGATGAAATGAACATTCACAGCCCGCAGACTGAAGAAGCTTATTCTGAAGCAAAAGTCTTGCTTGACATAAACAATAACATAATTTCTTCAAAAAATAACTTGAATCTTGTTGGAACAATATCTGACGCTGTTACAGGAGCTTACCTATTAGGAAAAGAAGAATTTGACAAAGGCGAGGCAGACCAATTGCTTTATTCTTCAGGAATTACTAACTCTATAAAGAAAAAGAAGATTCCTGGAACTGAAGTTTTTGCGCAGGTTATTCCTAAGGGCTCAAATATAACGATGCCAAGCATAATAACAAGCAAGAATGCATTTGGAGTTGAAGAAGGAGAAATGATAAAAGCTCTTGACAGAGAAGTGCCAAGACGTGTTGTAATTGATTCTATAAACAAAGCATTTATGCTTGGAACATTGTACTTGACTTCAAGAGGATATACTCTTTCTCTTGACGACATGGATGTCAGTGAAAAGATAAAAGAGATGACGCAAGTTATCCTGAAAAAAGCTGACGGAAAGGCAAGAGAAATAATTGAGAATTATAAAAAAGGAGAGCTTGGCGCAATGCCTGGGCAGACTATTGAAGAAACAAGAGAAACAAAGATATTGCAAGTTTTGAATGAAGTCAGAACAGAAATAGGAAATGCTGTAAAGGAGCATTTTCCAACTGACAGCAATGTCAACAAGATGATTGCGCCAGGAGCAAAAGGAAGCTTGCTTAACATTACACAGATAGGATGCTGTGTAGGCCAGCAGTCTCTATGGGGCAAAAGAATTTATTTTGGATATAATGGCAGAACTTTATCAGGCTTCAAGAGAGATGATCTTGGACCCGCTGCATTAGGATTTATCAAATCTTCATTTTTGAACGGACTTAATCCAAGTGAATTCTTCTTTGGAGCAATTACTGGAAGAGACAGCCTGATGGACACTGCATTAAGAACTCCTAAATCAGGATATTTGTACAGAAGACTTGTTTATGCATTGCAAGACTTGAAAGTAGAATACGATACAACTGTAAGGGATGCTTCAGAAAATATTGTGCAGTTCCTGTACGGCGATGACGGAAAAGATGTTTCAAGGCTTCACTTAGCAGACAACAAAGTTACTCCAGGAGAAGCTGTTGGAGTAATTACTGCCCAATCTTTTGGAGAAGCTTCAACACAGATGGTATTGAATGTATTCCACCACGCAGGAATATCACAAATGCAGGTTACCCAGGGATTGCCTCGCCTAATTGAACTTATAGATGCAAGAAAACAGCCCTCAACTCCATTAATGGATATTTATCTTGACAAAGAGCATAATAATGAGAAAGATGCAAGAATAATTGCTGAGAAAATAAGAGAAGTCAAGCTAAAGGGAATTTTGTCAGAGATAAAGATTGACTTTTCTAATAAGAAGATTGAGATAATACTTGACTCTAAGGCATTGAAGAGCGCTCACATTGGGCCTGGAAAGATTGCTGAAAAATTGAGAGAGAAAGATTTGAAGATAAAAGAAAATGACCTGAAAATCAGCATAGATGTCGGAGAGCTTGATTTCAAGGCAATATACAAATTAAAAGAAAAGATGAAAGAAAGCATTGTTTCTGGATTAAAAGGCATAATACAGATATTTGTTTCTCACAGAGGAAAAGATTTTGTCATAGTTACTGCTGGCTCTAACTTGAAAGATATAATGACATTCAAAGGCATAGATGGAGAAAGAGTTACTTCAAATGATATTTATGACGTGATGAATAATCTTGGAATAGAAGCTGCAAGAGAAACTATAATTAATGAAATGAAGAAAGTCATTGAGTCACAGGCTCTTGATATTAATGAAAGACATATTAAACTGATAGCTGACGCAATGACTGCATCAGGCATAATTAAGGGCGTCACAAGAATGGGAATAATTTCTGAAAAGGCAAGCATTTTGGCAAGAGCAACATTTGAAATTCCTGACAAGCAGTTTGTAGGAGCTACACTAAAAGGCTCAAAAGAAGAATTGAATTCTGTCATAGAAAACATATTATTGAACCAGCCTGTTCCTGTTGGAACAGGATTGCCTGGATTGCTTGTGCAAGTTACAGGTCCTTTAGTAAGAAAAGGCGACAAGGAAGCAAAGAAAAGAGCCAAGGAAGATTAATAATTAAATCTTCTTTCATATTCTGGATGATTAAACCATTCTAATATAACAGACAAAATTTCAATTTTATTTGGAGTAACTATTGTATAAATAAGCCTCCACCCGTCTGGCATGTCATATTTCCATAAATTCCTTATATTAAATTTTTTAGTATATTCATTTGGAATTAATCTTTTTGGGAGGGGAATTCCGCAGAAAGCATTTTGCTTTATATCCTCAATGGCTCTTTTAATATACTTTTTAATCTCATCATTCTCATCCAGTTTATTAAATTCTTTTTCTATTTTATCATTCACAAAAACAACTTCAGACTTTCTTATTATTCTCATTTTAATCAATATCTCTTTCTTTTAGAGAACTTCTTAGCTAATTCTGGATCCCAAATATAGACTATAACACCATTATCAGCAATTGCAATTTTATTAATAGCCTGCAAATAATCTAAAATGACAAGATAAGTCTGCCACATGACTTTCTTGGGCAAATCTTTCCATAATTCTGTCCTATTGAACTCTCCGCTATGCTCTTTAATAAACTTCTCTACCATTATGACTGTGTCAAGCGTAGGGCTTCTAGCAATAGAATTTTTTATTTCTGCTTCCATTATTTATAATATATCAATTGATATATAAATGTTTCTATTCTTTTTTCATATTGTTTTTAATTAAATCTTTTATTTAAATCTGTCTTTTACTATTCAAAACTTCTTCAATCCTATCAACGCACTTAACAATATCTTCTTTAATATCACTTTCCCAAATAACAAGATAAGTCCAAGCGCCATTATCTATTTTTGTAATGTATGCTTCTTTTGATTTGTCTATTCTTTTACCTTTTATTTGATGTAGATGGAGAACCTTGCCTTCAGGGTACTTATTTGGATTGGCATGCCAGAAATCACCATACACTTCAACAATAACTTTTTGTTTAGGAAAACAGAAGTCACACATAAACTTATTCATAAATTTATATTGGTGGATAAAGTCTGTGTTTTCTTTATATCCTCTTTTTACTAGTTCCGCTTTTACTTCTCTTTCTGGTTTCGTGTTTTCTTGACGTGGAAAAGTTCCAGATTCATATTGTTTCAGAATATTTTGTCTGCCCCACTCTGAAAGTTCAGGCATCTTCTTACCTTTGTTCCAAGGTATTCGCCCAATATTAGCTAATCTCGTTTTTTCAATGGCTTCTTTTGAGAGCTTTTTACCAATCATAGGATGTTTGTGAGTTTGAAAATATTTTTTCATATATTCAGAGTGTGCTTTTTTAGCTTCTTCAGATTGCCTTTTGCCGTAAAAGTAATTATTTTTCCCCGCGTTTTTTCCTTTATGAGATTCACTTTGTCTCTTTCTAAGTTCAGGATTATTATTCCAAACTTTCTTTTGAATCTCGCTCAATCTTTTCCTTATTTCAGGGTTAGAGAATGTCTTTCTTAATTTTTCCTTCTGCTCTTCAGTATGCTTGTAAGAACCGCGTTGCATCCTTGTTTCTACCATTTTCATTATAGATTCTGGAGAAGTAGGTTTTCCTTTC
>CAYUCQ010000027.1:0-6623 GCA_964443535.1 Candidatus Woesearchaeota archaeon | reverse complement strand
TTTAAAAACCTATATTTCTCAACAATTACATGGGATTATTCAGCGCAAGAAAATTCAAGAAAGATAGAAAGAAATTCAGATGGAATGATAAGAAGTTCAAGGTTAGAGTAACGCATTCAAAAGAAAAGTCTGACCCACTTGGCAGGTCTTATCAAGCCAAGGGAGTTGTAATTGGAAAATTCCAGAAAGAAGCAAAACAGCCTAACTCTGCAATGAGAAAGTGCTGCAAGGTTCAGCTTATAAAAACAGGCGTGCAGGTTGGAGCATTTATTCCAGGCAACTTGGCGCAGAGATTTATTGATGAACACGATGAAGTCATGATTGAAAGAATAGGTGGAAAAATGGGACGTTCAAAGGGAGATATTCCTGGAATCAGATTCCAAGTCATAAAAGTAAATGATCAGCCTTTGAGAAGATTATGGAAAGGCCAGATAGAGAAGGGAAGAAGATAATGGCTTGGTATTTCAGCGAATTTGAATTTGAAACTACATGCAAGAAATTAATGGAATTAGAAAGAATGATATTATCTGGTGGAAATACAAGACGGGAAATTATGACTGGAAATGGTTTAGATGAAGATGAGGGGCCTATTAGATTTATTGAGGGCAAGAATTCTTCATTTTTAAGAAAAGCTGAAGATTATTTATTTTGGACAGACCATCGCAGTGCTTTTATAGATGAAGAGGATACAGAAGATTATAGTTTTGGTATATCTGTTGGTGCTGTAGATCCTGACACAAAGAGAATTATTACAGATAAAATAAAAGTTTATTTAGATAAAGAAAAGATAGAATATAGGGAGAATTTAAGTTAAAATGGCAGAGCAAGTTCAGGAAGAAAAGAAAGAAGATATGTTCAAGCTGTTTGATATTTATGAAAGTTCTGGCATTGTTATCAAAGATGCTGCATTAAAGCCATACATTCATCTTGAGCCTAAATTGTCTTTGAAATCTTATGGAAGAAACCGCGAGAAATTTGGAAAGGTCAAAGTTAACATTGTTGAAAGGCTGGCAAACAGAGTTGCGGTTCCTGGGCATGTTGGAAAGAAGCATAAAATAATAACTTCATGGGCTTCTGGAAAATATAATAAAAACATGAAGACAGTCATGAGCGCATTTGACTTGATAGAAAAAAGGACAAAGAAAAATCCAATACAAGTTTTCATTGACGCAATTGAAAACGGCTCTCCAAGAGATGAGATTACAGTAATAGAGCATGCTGGAGCAAGATATCCGCAGTCAGTTGATACATCTCCATTGAGAAGAGTTGATTTAGCTCTAAGATGGATAGTTCAAGGCTCTTATCAAAGATGCTTTGGAAAGAAAAAGAAAATGGCAGAATCTCTTGCAGAAGAAATCATAAAAGCTTCAATGGCAAACATGGAAAGCTATTCTGTCAGCAAGAAGAATGAGGCGGAGAAGCAGGCTGATTCTGCGAGATAAATATCAAGCAAAATGAAAAATATAGAAAGTATTGTAGGAAATTTAAGAGAAGAGGCATATAAAAAAGCAAAGATAAAACTAAATGATTTTATTCCTTTAAGAGGATTGTGGCAATACTTTAGAAGAAATGAAGAAACAGCTTTTAAAATAGGGTTACAGCAAGCAGGCTACTCTGGTTTGCTTGTTCTTTATAATGTCGCAATTGCTCGCGGAGCAGTTGCTCTTTATAACCACTTTTTTGACTAATCAAAAAAATAGTCATTATGTCCGCAGTCATAAGATTTAAAAAGCTTTTTTATCTTCTTCAAAAATACAATGGTAGAGAAAGAAACAAGTTTATCTAAAATTCAAAGATTCATTGAGAATCAAAAGAATATTCGTAATGTTGCGACAAGCGCGCACATACATCATGGCAAGTGCATTAGCGGGGACTCTCGCATTATGATGGCTGATGGCAGTATTAGATTAGCTAAAGATATTTTTGATGAAATTTCTAAAAATGGAGAGATATATGAAGAAAATGAAGATCATACTGTATATACTCCTAAAGAAAAAATAGAGATATTTTCCCTAAATAAATCTGAAGGTAAAATAGAAAAAAAGGATATTCAATATGTATGGAGATTAAAAGGAGGAAACACAATAAAGATAAAATTAAGAAATGGCTTTAAAATTACCACAACTCCTGAACATAAGTATATCGTTTTCAGAGATGACCTCATTGATGTGGAAGCCAGAGATTTAAGGATTGGAGATAGGATTGTTTGTTCTAGAAAATTAGATATAAACTGCGACATGAAGATAAAGAGAGAGATTCTTAATATATTCTCTCAGAAGAATTTTTATGTTAAAATCTCTAATGAGTTTAATCTTGAATTAAAAAATAAGATATTATCTTACGGTATAAAAAATATCAAGACGACTATTAAGCCACAATCTGTTTATCATGGCATAATAAAAAACAGATATAATATTAGCGATTTCCTGGAAATTTGCAGGACTCTGAAGATAGATTTAAATGATGCTTATGATAAAATTGACTTGATATTCTATAGAACGGGAAAACAGAGAGGACATAACGCCAGTATTATGAAGCTGCCAAAAACTGATGAAGAATTTAGAGAATTATTCTATCTTGCTGGCTTGTTTATTGGAGATGGGTCTGGAAGAAAATTTATAGTTGGAAAGGAGCAGCTTGCTAGCATATTAAGCAGTATATGCCATAAATTTTTAATTAAAACAAGAAGAGTAGAAAGAAAAGATAGGACTCCTGAAATCCACACAGATAATTTAACATTAGTGCAAATTTTGAATAGCTTGTTTGATTACCCATTGAAAAAGAAATCTCATAATGTCAAAATTTCTCAATTTGTTTGGAAAAGCAAAAATGAATATACTTCTCAATTACTAAAGGGCTATTTTGATACTGACGGCTGTGTTGAAAAATCTAGAAGAGCTATAACTATTTCTTCAGCTAGTCAAAAGATGATTGAAGACTTGCATCTTCTATTATTAAGATTTGGCTGCATATCTATTAAAGAGAAAGATAATACAATAACTATCTCGGGAACTTCTGCCATTAATTTTGAGAAAGAAATAGGATTTGAAATGAAAGAAAAATCTGAAAAATTAAAAAATTTAGTTAGTAAGGTTTCGGGAAGCATTGTATGCGACACTATTAAAGTTGGAAATCAAGTTATGCTAATCAATAAAAAAATAAAAGATTACTCTGCAAATGAATTAGCATATATTGAAGTTAAACAGATAGAATCAACTTTTGATGAAGTGGTTTATGACTTTACAATTCCTCATAATCATAATTTGAAGGTCTAGTTATTCATAATACGGCCTTTACAGACAATTTGCTGGCAGCTGCTGGGTTAATGGCTGAAAAAAGCGCAGGAGACCTTGATGCAGGAATGATGACATGGCAGCATGCTGATGAGCAGGAAAGATTGATGACTGTTGACGCTGCAAATGTTTCAATGGCTCACGAATATCTTGGAGAAGAATATTTGATTAATCTTATTGACACTCCAGGGCATGTAGATTTTGGAGGGAACGTCACTAGGGCAATGAGAGCAATTGACGGAACTTTTGTTCTTGTATGCGGTGTTGAAGGAATAATGCCTCAAACAGAAACTGTTTTGAAACAAGCTTTGAGAGAAAGAGTTAAGCCTGTTTTGTTCATCAATAAATTTGACAGGCTTATCAAAGAATTGAAATTAACGCCAGAGCAGATGCAAGAAAGATTGATGAAGATTATTCATGATTTTAATAATCTTATAATGCAGATAGCTGAACAGGAATACAAGGAAAAATGGAAAGTCAATGTTCAGGAAGGAAGCGTTGCATTTGGCTCTGCAAGAGATAACTGGGCTTTGTCAATGCCATTCATGAAAAAGAGAGGAGTTAGCTTTAAGGATATAATCAAGATTTATGACATGGATGAAGTTGAAAGAGAAAAATGGGTGTGGAAAAATGCTCCATTGCATGAGATTATACTTGACATGGCTGTAAAGCATTTGCCTAATCCTCTTGAGGCGCAGAAATACAGAATTCCAAAAATATGGAGAGGAGATATTGAAAGCAAGTTTGGGGAAGATTTGATAAACTGCAATAAAAATGGAGAAGTTGCTTTTATTATAACAAAGATAGTCATAGATCCTAAATCTGGCAAGGAAATTTCTGCAGGAAGATTATTTTCAGGCACTATTGCCAATGGAATGGAAGTTTACGCAAATAATGCAAAGAAAAAATCAAGAATACAGCAAGTATTAGTTTACAACGGAATAAAGCCAGAGCAGCTGGAAAAAGTTCCAGCAGGCAATGTTCTTGCAATCAGCGGATTAAATGCTGATGTTGGAGAAACAATTACGGCTAGTGAGCAAACTCCATTTGAAGAGATAAAGCACATTTTCCAGCCAGTTATAACAAAGTCAATTGAAGTCAAGAAGTCTGCTGACCTGCCTAAGCTTATTGAAATATTAAGAAAAGTAGGCAAGGAAGATCCAAGCATAAAAATTGAGATTAATGAAGAAACTGGAGAAAATCTTATTTCTGGAATGGGAGAGCTGCATTTGGAAATTGTTGAAGGAAGAATAAAGAATGAGAAAGGACTTGATGTTAAAACAGGAAATCCAATAATTGTATACAGAGAGACTGTTGCAAAGCCAAGTCCTAAGCTTGAAATAAGAACACCTAATGGGCATAATATATTTTACTTCAGCATTGAGCCATTGGAAGATGAAATTTACAATTGCATTGATAGAGGAGAGCTTCCTGAAGAAAGGCTGAAGAAAAGAGCAGAGCAGACATGGAAGAAACTTGGCGACTTGGGAATGAGCAACGAAGAAGCAAGGCAAGTAAGAGAAATTTACAAGGGAAATATGTTTGAAGACAGGACAAGAGGAATTGTTTTGCTTGGAGAAATTATAGATTCTATCATGGATGGCTGGAAATTAATAATTGATTCCGGCCCTTTGGCAAGAGAGCCTTTAATGAAGACAAAGTTTGTCCTGCATGACGCAAAGATTCATGTTGACCACATGCATAGAGGGCCTGCGCAGGTTTATCCCGCTGTAAGAAAGGGGGCTTTTGAAACTATGAACAAGGGAGGCGCAACAATTCTTGAGCCAATTCAAACTCACAGAATTGAAGCTCCAATTTCATTCATGGGAACTGTGACGCAGCTTGTTGGAAGCAAGAGAGGAGTTTTGCTTGATGTTCAGCAAGAAGGCGGAGATGTAATAATTACTGCGAAGATTCCTGTTGCGGAAATGATTGGATGGAGCAATGATTTGAGAAGCTCTACTGAAGGAAGAGGAGTTTCAAATCTTGCTGACCAGGAATTCCAGAGATTGCCGCGCGAATTGCAGGAAAATATTATAAGAGAAATAAGAGAAAGAAAAGGCTTGAGCGAGAATCAGTGATATGGAACAAGAAAACCTAATTCCAGAGAACAGAAGATATAACGAGAAATGGAAAGAGCTTGTATTGCTAAATAGAAGAGTAGGAAGAGATTATCAGGTTCTTTGTGATTATTTGTGTGTGAGAGATGAGATGCTTGAAGAGTATAAAGCTAAAATAGAATCTGAAAAATTTAATTTATATGATAAGATTTTTGAAGAACTGGAAGAAAGAACAAAAGCAAGAGTAGAGCGTCATGCTGCTATATATTGTAGATAATAAAGAATTCTGAATTCTCTTTCCCAAAGACGGTTCTCTTCTACTGAAGGCTGCATCTGCAATGGAGATTTGCGCTCTTTTATGCTTAATTCTTCCAATCTAGTGTAAAAAAACCAGCATTGGGCGGCTTTATAGTGAGTTGTTCTCTTTAATTCTGGAATTTTGTTTATATCAAAAGAAGGAGGCAGCTCTCTTCTGCGTATTCTTATTTGAGATTCTGCAAAAAATTGCGCTCTTATTTTAAATGCGTCATTACCAACCCATTAAATGCGTCATTACCAACCCATACTTCAATCCCTTTTTTTCCATAGGAATCAACTATTCTATACATTAAATAATAAGCCTTCTGGAATTTAATTAACTTGTGTTTCAAAAAATATTTAAACTGGCAAAACTAATTCCTGCTATGGCATTTCCTAATATGGACCTAAATTATATTGCTGTCTTGATTTCAGGAATTATTTCAATGGTTCTTGGCAGCTTGTGGTATTCTCCTATTATGTTTGGAAACTCTTGGATGAAAGAAGCAAGAGTAAGCTCTAAAGAAATTGAGAAAGCGAAAAAAGCTGGAATGGGAAAATTATATTTTGCTACATTTATCGGCGCTTTAATAACTGCTTTTGTGCTTGGAATTTTTGTGAAATTATCAACGACAAATGACTTTTTAGGAGGTATGCAGACTGGATTTTGGATTTGGCTTGGAATTGCCGCGCCTATCTTGCTGGGAAGCGTACTATGGGAAGGCAAGAGCATAAATTATTATTTAATCAATGTTTTCTATCATTTAATTAATATCAGCGTAATTGCAGGTTTCATGACTGTTTGGGGATAATTTTAGAGTAGATTTTAGATATTTGCCGAAAGTCTTAAAAATTTTAAAATTCTTTAAATCAAAAAGTCCTTGTATTATACCTCGGCTTTTAAGCCGAGGTTTGTTTGGACTTTTGGATGCTCAAGGAACTACCACACCTTAAAAGGTGTGGTTTTCTGTCA
>CAYUCQ010000026.1:0-7427 GCA_964443535.1 Candidatus Woesearchaeota archaeon | reverse complement strand
TATACATTTAGAGTATTTAAGCTTTTCTATTTGTTACTATTTGATAGTTATTATTGTTTGGGAAAGATTTTTATGAGTTATAGATATATGGGGATTATGGTAATAATAAAAAGAGCAAACGAGGAATCTATGGCTGGCTCTTTAAAAGAATATATAAAAAAGGGAGAGACGATAAGAATGATAATAGAGGAATTAAAGCATGAAAGAAAAAGAAGTAATAGAAATTATAAGTAAAAAAAGAATGGATGGATTGGGTATATGTGTTGGGGCTGAATCTTTTGAGGAGGAGGAAGAACCACATGAAGAATTTTGGTAAAAATGATTTATATTGTAGACAACATTCATTTATAATTTAATAATTCCTACATATATGTAGGAAAAGGTTTAAATAGTTAGTTGGAATTGATATATTATGATAATTAGAAGGCAATTAAGCGAGAAAGGGCAAGTAGTTATACCTAAGGATATAAGAAATATGCTGAGGTTGACGGAAGGGGATGAAGTTGTATTTGAGATTATTAATAATGAAGTAAAAATAAAAAAAGAAGAAGAAATTGAGAAATTCCTAAATAAATTCTTCAATATAGCTAGGTTAAAGAAGGGCCCGACATTAAAAGATTTAAAAAAAATTGAAGAGGAGTCTTATGATTTACCTTGACGCAAATATATTTATTTATGCTGCGACAAATAACGGCGAGGAAGGAGATATATGCCGAGACCTTCTTAGTGAAGTGGCGTTTAAAAAAATAATTGGACAAACCTCTTTTCTTACATGGGACGAGATAGTTCATTCTATAAGAAGATTAAAAAATGCACAAATTGCAATAGAAGAGGGAAAAAATTTTTTAGAATTCCCTAATCTTCTTTTATTGAAGATTGATGAAAAAATAATAAATAAAGCGCAAGAATTAATCGACACTTATAATCTTAGACCGAGAGATGCTATTCATGCGGCTAGTGCTATTTTAAATGATATAGATGAAATAGTTACAGATGATAATGATTTTGATGGAATAAAAGAAATTAAAAGAATTCCTTTAAAGCATTTTAAGAAGATTTAATTAGTCTTTTTCTTGTGGGTTTTTATGGAAACTGAATTTGAATATTTGGGAAAATGCCTGCTGGTTTCGGAGAATGGGAAGAAGATTCTTGTTGTTGGGGATTTGCATCTTGGATATGAAGAAGGTCTGAACAATAGCGGCGTGCTTGTGACAAGGCAGATGTTCAAGGAGATGATTGAGTATTTTGACAGTGTGTTTGAACGAGTGGGTAAAGTTGATTATATTGTGCTATTGGGGGATGTAAAACATGAATTTGGAGGGATTTTAAGACAAGAATGGAATGATGTTTTAGGATTATTTGATTATCTTGAGAATAAATGCAGAGAGATTATTATTGTTAGGGGCAACCACGATAATATATTGGAGCCGATTGTCAGAAAAAGGGAGAAAATCAAGATTTTTGATTATTTTGCTTTTGGAAAGTATTGTTTTGCTCACGGAGACAAAGCTTTTGACAAAATGCTTGAAAAAAAGATTAAATATTGGATTCTTGGGCATGGGCATCCTGCTGTAAAAATAAGTGACGGCGTTAAAGTTGAGAAATACAAATGCTTTCTACTTGGAAAGCATAAAGGTGTGAAAATTATTATTGTGCCCAGCTTTTTTGAATATAGTGAAGGAAGCGACCCAAGAGAAACTAAGCTTGGTATGGCTTGGAATTTTAATTTAGATAAATTTAAGGTTTTAGCTATTGGAGATAATTTAGAGGTTCTTGACTTCGGACAATTGGGAAAGTTGAGATGAAATTATTGAGCTTGCTCTTGCTTTCTGATTTGGGGGAAAGGAATGTGAGATGGAAGGTTTAAATCTTCTTCCAATGAAAGAGCTTTTACTGAACAGCGCTTTAAAATAAAGTTTATCATTGGAATTCTGTATTGTTCTGGAATTTGCTTCTTTTTCCATGATTTTGTAATATCTTTTGCCTCTTCTTTATTGGCTGAGAATAAGATATCTCCTTCAAATGTGACTTCGCCTTGATTGCTTTCTGATTTCTTTTCTGCATCTTGGTTTTGTTCTTTTTCTGTGTAAGTTATTGAGAAAGTGAAAGCTATCTTTAGAGCTTCTGTGTCTTTCAGCAAGTCCATCTTTTCCCTTACTACATCGCTGAATTCTATATTTGTGTTTATTGCTCCTCTCTTAAAATCGGGAGATTTTGATGCGGTAATCTTTTTTAGATTAAATCCTATTAACTGCATTTTTTAGCTTGGGAAGGGCGGTTTTTAAATATTATTGTAGAAAGAATGTTAGAGATATTAGTGTTGTCACTTTATAATTGACTCTTTGTGAAGGTTTAAATATAGTTTGGGTGTTATGAGTTTATGAGAATTAAAGAAAATGCATTGAGATTTGTGTTTATAGTTTTAGTTAATTTATTTATATTTGCAAATGTCTTCTTTGTGAATATAGTTTTTCATGAGATAGGACATTATATGGCTGCAGATTATTTTGGGCTTGAGCCTGAAATGGAGCTTGAACTCGAAAATATAGAGAGTGTTGCTTTTGGGCTTGAAAGCGTTGAGCTCGCTTCTACCAGCTTTATAGATAATGGAAATAAGGAAGAGCTTGCTGTTATTGCTGCAATGGGGCCTTTTGCTAATTTGATATTATCTGTTTTCTTCTTGTTTTTATTTGTTTATGCTAGGAAAAAGAGATTTATTAGTGAAATGGGACTTATAGGTGCTGTTGTTTCAATAGGATCATTTATAATGAATATTTTACCCTTTAGGGGGATAGATGGAAGTTATGTTTGGTTAAGTTAAATCTTCTTGAGAGACTACGACGAAATCTCCAATTGCTATGATTGTGTTGTAAGGAATAAGGGCTTCTTTATTTGATGATAATTCTATGTTTAAATTGCGAATGTGGCTTGTTGGCTCTTTAAGGACTAGTTGAATTAATTCTCCTGTTCTTGTTTCAAATGTAACATCTTTTACCATTCCTAGGCGCTTGCCTTCTTTTGTAACAACAAGTTTTCCAAGAACAGCTCTAATTGGTCTCTTTTCAATCATGTCTAGCTTAAATTATATCTATATATAAATTTTTCCATATTTTTTGTCTAAATTAGCTGGGGTGTCCTTGATTTCTTATGGAAGTAGTGGAAGGGTTTATATAGAGAGTGAGAATTAGTTTATTTATAATTTTTATTTATAAATATTTATATAATATAATATATATAATATAATATAGTTTATTATAGTAGTATTATTTGTTCGGGTTAAATTATTATTTGATATTATTTTTTAATTTATTTATTATTTCTCCAGGAGAAGTGGTGGTGTCTGCTTTTTTGTCTTTTTTAAGTAAGGAGTGATTTTTATTCTCGGAAAAGGACGCTTTTGCATGAGAAGTAGGGGTTTAGATGTAATTAAGTTTAAAAAGGATTTCATCTTATAAAGTGATATACTAAAGAAAGAGGTTAAAATGGATAGAGTAGATGTTATTTTTAATACATATGTGACGAATAGTCTTTTTAAAAATAAGAGTGTTTTACAGGCTAATTATGTTCCAGAAGCTATTTTACACAGAAGTGAGCAAGTTGAACAAATTGCCTCTGTTCTTGCACCTGCTTTAAGAGGAGAAAAAGTTAGCAATTTGTTTCTTTATGGGAAAACTGGTTCAGGAAAGACATTAAGTGTTCAGCATGTTGGAGATAAATTATTAGAAAAAGTAAAGCAAACAGGAGAAGAGAATCTTAAATTTTTATATATTAATTGCAAGTTGAAAAAAGTTGCAGATACAGAGTATAGAATAATTGCTGAACTGATAAAAGCTTTGAAAGGCAGTGTGCCTTCCACGGGATTACCGACAGATGTCATATATTCCAAGTTCATGGAAATGATAGATTATAAGAAGCAAGTTATTATCTTAGTTTTAGATGAAATTGATCAAGCTGTTAAAAAGATAAATGATAGTTTTATTTATACGCTGACTAGGATAAATTCTGAATTAAAGCAAGCACAAATCTGCTTGATTGGAATCAGCAATAGCCTGACTTTTATGGATAACTTAGATCCTAGAGTAAGAAGCAGCCTTGGAGAAGAAGAACTTATCTTTCCGCCGTATAATGCTCTGCAATTGCAGGATATATTGAAAGAAAGATCAAATCAGGCATTTAAGGAGAGCATTTTAGAAGAAGGAGTAATTGCAAAATGCGCAGCTTATGCAGCAAGAGAGCACGGGGACGCAAGGCGCGCTTTAGATTTGCTTAGAGTGGCTGGAGAGCTTGCAGAAAGAGAGGGAAACAAAAATGTTATATTGAAGCATATTGATATGGCAAATCAAAAAATAGAGAGAGATAAAATGCTTGACATAATAGAAAACGAGCCAACGCAGTTCCAGCTTGTTTTATATGCTATTATGAAATTAAGCAACAATAATAAAAAGAGTCAGGAGCAGATTTTTACAGGAGATGTTTATAATAAATATACTGAGATATGCGGGAACACTAAAAATGAAATTTTGACACAGAGAAGAGTTGGAGATATTATCGCGGAATTTGATATGCTTGGAATTATAAACGCTCATGTGATAAGCAAGGGAAGGCATGGAAGAACAAGAGAGATTAAATTAATGTTAAACTCGGGCGTGAAGGAGAAAGCAAATGAAATTTTGGAGAAAGCTTTGGAGCCATGAGAGATGAAAGAAGAAATTTTAAGTCTAATCAGGGAAAGAGGACTTTTACTTGAAAAGGGCGTTTTTGAAATATTAGAGAATTTTAGCGACCCTAGTTTTGCCAAGGACTTTTTAGTTAATATAGAGAAAGTTTCTGGGCAGAAATTTATCAGCTTGAACTTATTAGGAAGAAATATAGAACTTGTTAATAGTGCTGTAAGGGATTTGCCTGGAGAGCAGAAAAGCATGGTTGAAAACACTTTTGTAAAGCTTGGATTAAGTCTTGAAATAAGAAAAGAAAGGGAAATTGTTGAAAGGGTTGACAAAAAAGAGAGTATTGAGTCTGGCTATAGAATTTTTTACGCAGATACAAAGCCTAATAAGAAATTAGAAGTAAGAGACTTTTCTAATCATTTCAGGGCAAGGTATGGCGCTTTGCAGAGCATATTGAGGAATAGGCGAGAACTGCAAAATCTAATTAGCATTAATAAGATTTCAAATGACAGGCAGAGTGTCAGCATAATAGGCATTGTGTGTGAGAAGAGAATTACGAAAAATAAAAATTTGATAATTAGATTTGAGGACATGACTGGAGAGATAAGCGGGCTTGTGAAAGCAGAGAGTGATGCTTTCAAGAAAACTGGCGAGTTATTGTTAGATGATGTTGTGGGAATAAAAGCCAGCGGAAGCAGAAATATGCTTTTTGTGCATGATATATTTTTTCCAGATTCTTTTCTGACAGAGAAGACTAGATTTAACAATGAAGGATCTGTTGCTTTCTTGTCTGATGTGCATTGCGGAAGCAACAAGCATCTTGGGAAAAGTTTTGGGAGATTTTTAGACTGGATTAACAGCGAAGATGAAGCTGCAAAGAATGTGAAATATATATTTTTTACAGGAGACAATGTTGACGGTGTGGGAATTTTTCCAGGGCAGGAGAGCTTGCTCTCTTTGAAGAGCATGAATGAGCAATATTCGCTTTTGGCTTCTTACATAAAGAGAATTCCTTCAAACATAACTATTTTCATGTGTCCTGGACAGCACGATGCAAGCAGAGTTGCAGAGCCACAGCCAATAATAGACAAGAAATATGCGCCAGAACTGTACGAGATTGAAAATTTGGTATTGGTTACAAATCCTTGCACTGTTAAATTTTTTGAAGGAGAAAAGGAATTCAGAGTTTTGATGTATCATGGAGCAAGCATTCACAGCTATATTAACGAAATTAAAGAGTTAAGAGAAGCAAAAGCGCACAGATGCCCTGCAAAGGCAATCAAGTATATGCTTAAAAAAAGGCATTTAGCATCAACACACGGAGGAGTTGTATATATTCCAAATGGAGACAAAGATCCTTTGGTTATAGAAGAAGTTCCTCATATTTTATGCACAGGAGAAGTTCACAGACCAGATATAGAAAATTATAACGGCAGCTTAATAATTACTGGAAGCTGCTGGCAGGCGCAGACAGATTTTGAGGAGAAAGTAGGAAATGTTCCTGACCCTGCAAAAGTGCCTGTTTTTAATTTGAAGTCAGGTGCTTTGAAGATGTATGATTTTTCTGATGAAGAGGAAATGGAGAAATGGAAATGAAAAGATGAACACAATGAAATTGCGATTTCAAGCATTCATTTTTTCAATTTGGAGGAAAACATGAACACAGAGCAATATTTCAAGATGATTGAGAAAGAAGTTGAAAGGCATTACAATGCGGCAGAGCTGGCGAGGAGCGCGGGCTTTGATCCTGTGGCAAAAGTTGAAGTGCCTATTGCCACAACTCTTGCTGAAAAGGCAGTTGGCTTGATTAATGTTTTTTATCCGCAGCTTGACAAGAAAGTTATTGATAGAATTAGTGAATTAGAAAAAGAGTACGGGCACCTTGACAGCGCAGTTGCTTTTAAGATAGCTGAAGAAATTGCAAAAGAAAAATTCTGCAAATTTGAGAGCTTACTGCAGGCGATAGAAGTTGGAATAAGAGTTGGATTTGCATATATTACATTAGGAGTAGTTACTTCACCTATTGAAGGATTTACAGAACTTAAATTGGGAAAGACAAGAAATGGAGAAGATTACATGATTCCTTATTTTTCAGGGCCAATAAGAAGCGCTGGAACTACTGCATCATGCGTTGTTTTGATGCTTATTGATTATTTAAGAGAGAATTTTGGATTTGCAAAATATGATCCTGATGAAAACGAAGTCAAGAGATATGTTACTGAAAATTTAGATTATCATGAGAGAATCACTAATTTGCAATACTTACCTACTGAAGATGAGATTGCTTTTTTAGCTAAAAATTTACCTATTCAAATTGATGGGGAGCCGAGCAGTGAAAAAGAAGTTTCCAATTACAAGGATTTGCCGAGAGTTGGAACAAGCATGATAAGAGGAGGCATGTGCTTGATTTTTTCAGAAGGACTTGCTCAAAAGGCGCAAAAAGGGCTTAGAATATTGAGAGGAGTGCAGGCAAAAGGATTCAAAGTAACTGGATGGGAATTTTTGGACGAATATATCAAGAAGTTCAAGCAAGTTAAAGTAGACGCCTTGAAAACTGACAAGCCTGTCTACATAAAAGACATTGTTGCAGGAAGGCCTGTTTTTGGCCATCCTTCAAGATCAGGAGGATTTAGATTTAGATATGGCCGAAGCAGGACTAGCGGCTTTTCTGCTACATCTGTGCATCCAGCAAGCATGATTATTGCAGGAGGATTTATGTCAACTGGAACGCCATTAAAAATAGAGAAGCCAACAAAAGGA
>CAYUCQ010000025.1:823-7626 GCA_964443535.1 Candidatus Woesearchaeota archaeon | reverse complement strand
CATACCATAACTAACTAAAAAATGAAGTTTATAAAACTTGTCATTGTAGCAAAATCTCCCCTTAGAAAGCTTTATAAAGCAACCCCTTTATAAATACATATTACAATAAAATGGCAAAATCAGACCTTAAAGTTCAGAATATCGTTGCCACGACTTCTCTTGGAAAGCCAGTTTCTTTGACAAAACTCGCGCGCATACAAAGCAATACTGAATACAATCCAGAGCAGTTTCCAGGATTAGTTCTAAGAGTGAAAAAGCCAAAATCAGCCGTATTAGTATTTTCCTCAGGAAATCTAGTCTGCACAGGAACAAAAAGCATTGCTCAAGTTAAAGAAGTAATAAATCAAGTAATAAAGCACATTGCAAAAATAGGCGTTAAAATAACTGACAAGCCAAAAATAACAGTTCAAAATATTGTTGCTTCTGGCTCAATAGATTTAAACTTAAACTTAAACTTCCTTGCATTGCAATTAGAAAATACAGAATATGAGCCAGAACAATTTCCAGGATTAGTTTACAAGCTAGTAGATCCTACTGCAACTTTCCTCCTCTTTAGCAACGGAAAATTAGTCTGTACAGGAACAAAAAACAGGCAACAGTTGGAAGAATCAATGAATCAGCTTAATAAAAACATAAAAAAAGTTCTTCAGGAAAAGTCATAAAGTCTTTGTTTGCTTCGTCAAGACTTTAGGATGCTCAAGATTGCACTCGTGTATCGGCAATCTTGATATAATCCTTCAACCTCTTTTGTTCTAATTCTTTCATTAAAAAACTATCTTTCAAATATCTATCAACAGATATTCTCAATCTAGATTGTATATCCTCTAAAGCATCTTTCAAATTAAAGAATTTTCTCGCTTCGCTCTTCATAGCACTCCGTGTAGTCTCCCTTAAAATTCCAACTCCAAGAGGAGCGTAATATTCAGGCCTTATTTCCCTAAAAACAATAACAGATGTTTGCTTCTTAACATCCATCAAATACTCACATACAGCTAGCCTATTGGCGTAATAAGCCCCTGTAACACTCTCTGCATACTTCTTTCTCCTAAAGATGCTCTCTGAGTCTCTCCACACTCCGCCTCGTAGGGAGATTTCTATAACTTCAAAACTCCAAAATCTTGGAATAAGAAGAATCTCATAATAATTTCCTAAATAATTATGAGTAAAAACTCTATAGTCTTGAATCTCTGGAAAATATTTTATCTCATCAATCTTTTTATTTGATAAAATATCATCAACAGCCGTAATAGCCCATCTTGTAGGCACTAGCTTCCTATTTTTCTTCAATCCAAGCAATCCTGCAGATAATAATTTTATAATGCTTGAAGTTCCTATTCCTGCTTTTTCTAATTCAGGCATAGAAGCATTTGATTTCACATCAACATCATTTACTAAATATTCAACTTTCTTTTTTATCTTAGGATTTTCCTGCAGCCTTACATTTTCAACCTCTCCTGCATTTGCAATTAAAGGCACTCTTGATTCTTTTTCATCATGTTTTTTTATTGGCTTTTTTAATTTAAACTCACTGGCAACAGAAGAATCTGCCATGGCAATTTCTTGGACAACTCCTAAAAATTTATTGCTCAATGCAGCTCTCTTTACATTGTCTTTCTTTCTTCCATAGATAAGCATATTTCGCATTCTCAAAATATCAGAAATCCCCATTTTCTTGGCATGCCATTCTTCTGCACTGCTCATCACTTTATTATCTCCATATTGCTCAGGAGACAATATGCCTACATTTACATGAGGATAGCCATATCTTCCCACAAAAACCTCTGGCGGAGAAGATCCAGAAAACCCACTTATATTCCTCGCCCTTCCAATAAGAATGCTATGCTTCTTGCATTCATATTTTCCGCATAGTTTGCAATAAGCCATTAATAAAAACAATAAAAAGGATATATATTAATTATCGTATCTCGCTATAACTAAACAAAACATTGAAAGCCCTGCACCAAACTAAAACATTATCATATTTCTCTAAATCCACTGAATTGTCCAATTCGTAGTTAATATTGCCTTTAGTAGCCTTTATAGGTCCTAAGTCTATGGCATCAGTTACATCTAATCCAGTTGATAAATAAATCCTCAAATCAGGCCCATTTATAGTTTCAAAATCCTCAAATCTAAGAATATTCTTTCCATTATCATCTATTACTATTGCTTTTCCCTTTACTTCGTGAGCACTTGGCAGAAAAATGCCTTCTGCGATTATGCTGCCCTCTTTAATAGCAATCTCCTCATTTTTTTCAACAACATTAAAAATAGGATATATTAAATATACTGCAATAGTAATTACGAGCAAAAGAACAATTCCAACAATTAAAACAACTCTCTTATTCATCAATTAGATAAAATATCAAATTATATAAAATTAACTCTTCAAATCACTAA
This sequence comes from Candidatus Woesearchaeota archaeon, assembly GCA_964443535.1. GTDB lineage: Archaea > Nanobdellota > Nanobdellia > Pacearchaeales > GW2011-AR1 > JAUSIK01. Next base: position 5,226 of record CAYUCQ010000025.1, on the reverse strand, counting down.
TTCCAAGAAGGATAAACAATGTTCCAATCATGACAATCATCCAGAATAATCCGCCTCTGAAGAACACTCCTGCAGCGCTCCAAAAGTTCCAGATTCCCCATGCTTGAGAATACCATGCAACTATAATTGGCACAATAACTAGAATCAATCCTAGCAACAGTTCAGACCATTTATTCATACAAATCATATAAAAAATTCCTATTTAAAGTTTTCTCTTCAAAAATGAATATTTGATTAATGATAGTATTGAAAAAAGTAGTGAAAAATCTGTATTACAAATTAGAAAGATTAAATACTATTCAAATATAAAATAATTCAATGAAATCCAAAATATCTCAAGCCATATCTATACTATTATATAAATGCGAAAAATCCTCTCTTGACATTTCAATACTTAAAGAAACACAAGCTAATGAATTAGAATTCATGGCATATTTTAATTATAACGATAAGCCAGTAAGACTGGGTTTTAGACTGGATTGCTCAAATCGTCAGTATTTTGTCTATACTTATCCAGAAAGCCCTGCATTAGGAATAGAATTTCTGGACTTGCCTAAGATACACACAAGAAGTTTAAATGAAGCCCTAGGATATTTCAATAGCTATTTGTCTATTGCAGAAAAGGGCATTTTACCTAGTGATTGGATTCTACCTTATAAAAGATGGGAGGAAGAAACTCTTTGTACTAGCCTGCCTCCTTCACTCCAACACGCAACTCTTATATACGAGGTAACAAAGGGTTACGTTTTAAGAGATAAAGGTGGCTGCTTGCTTAAAGTGAGAAGAGGATTATATTCAACAGGCAAAGAAGATAATACAATAGAATTTAACTCTCCAGCAAGAGAAGAATTCGTAAGAATTTCAAAAGGAGAAATTACTCAAAGAGAATCTTCTAAAAAAGTTTATCCAAGGCAAATAAGAGAAGAATTATCTCTCAAAGAAATTTGTAAATTAATATCAAAAAAATCTAAAAAAAAACCAAAGAATAATAGCTATTCAACAATACACAAAAGAGCTTTCAACTCTTCCATGGCAAGATAATCTGCAAGCAATCTAAGCTCTAGTAAACTTATTTAAACAATCTTTTCTTAGTTAAGAAATGGAAAAAATAAAACTTAGCTTTCTTGGCACATCAGACTCAATTCCAACAAAAGACAGAAATCATACTTCTATCCTTTTAAGTTACAAAAATGAAAATATTCTTGTTGACTGCGGCGAGGGAACACAGAGGCAATTCAGAAAAGCACAAATAAATCCCTGCAAGCTAACTTCTATATTAATAACTCACTGGCACGGAGATCATATTCTCGGGCTTCCAGGATTATTGCAAACACTTGCAATGCAAGGATACAGCAAGACTCTAAAGATTTACGGCCCAAAACATACAAAAAGTTTCCTAGAAGAAATAATGAAAATGTTTGTATTTGTAGGAAAAATAAAATATGAAGTAAAAGAAGTAGAAGGCAAATTCCTCAATCTCGATGATTTCATGCTTAATGCCTTTCCATTAAAGCACGGCACATTCTGCAATGGATATTCGTTCATTGAAAAAGACAAGTTAAAACTAAACAAGCAAAAGCTAAGAAAATTAAACCTGCCAAATTCCCCTCTAATAAAAAAGCTGGCTGAAGGAAAAGATATAATTCACAATAACAAGAAAATAAGCTCAAAGGGAGTCACATATCTGCAAAAAGGAAGAAAAATATCTTTTATATTTGATACAGGATATTCTGAAAGCATAATAACTAATGTAAAAGATTCAGATATTTTGATATCTGAATCAACTTATGAAAAGAGAGATCATTCATTGGCAATAAAGCATCACCATCTAACGTCTGCGCAAGCAGCAGAAATTGCCAAAAAGGCAAAAGTCAAAAAGCTAATCCTGACGCACATTTCACAGCGCTATCCTTCCTTTTTCCACATAGAAAAAGAAGCAAAAAAGATTTTCAAGAACACGCATCTAGTAAAAGACCTTGAAATTATAGAAATATAAAAAAGTCCCTGTTTTTCGTTGTGGACTTTTGTATGCTCAAGATTGCATTAGTGCATCAACAATCTTGACATAATCAAGCCTTACGATAGGGTATACATCTTAATGATTCTAATTTTTTAACAATTTTTTTGTCTAGTTTTTTATTCAAGCGCACGTGAGTATACCTACTATCATCTGTTTTTCTTTCGTTCAAAAAGTGAACCCGATAACCTCTATCTTCTAAAAAACTATTTACGTCAAGAAAACTGGGATATGACTGTATCAAATATTCAAAACGACATTCTCTTTGTAGACTAATTACTCTTTCAGGTTTCCGGCAAATTCCACTCAATGACATAATAATCTAACTAACTCTTAATTAATAAACATTATTATCCTATATAACACATTAACAAGAAACTAATTCATAGAAACAGAAGGAGAGATGTAAATTATTGTATCGCCTCTCAAAAAGGTCAATCCTATATTCTTTTTCACTTCTCCGTCTATGATTTCCTTGGCATTATCAAGAACAGTATTAATGTGCATATCAAATGCAATTAATGTTCCGACGAATTGCTGGTCGCCTTTCAACTGTATAAGCACTTCTTTTCCCTTAGACTGATTCAATAAATCCAATGGGCGTTCTATACCATTAACCATAATTGAATTTCAGCATATCCGTATTTAAACTTTTGGATTCATTTCTATACTAATAAAAATACAAAAATCGCTAACGACTCAGATGAAAAAGTCTTTAAATACCATTTAAGACTCATCAAAGTTCAATAAACTTTGAGTGCCATCAAGAATCTGACTTTTTGGAAGATTCTTGAGGTTTAGATGCTCAAGATTGTATTAGCGCCTCAACAATCTTGACATGAAAAGATATATAAAGCAATAATTTTCAATTCTCTTATGAAGCTAGGAAGAAAGATAACAGGCGGAAAATATCATAGGCAAAAAAAGAGAAAGCTCTATGAAAGAAAGAATCAGGAAAATATAGTCTTACTTGGAGAGACGAAAAAAAAGCAAATAAGAGTCAGAGGCGGAAATACAAAAACACTCTTGCTGAAAACAAACCAAGCAAATCTTCTAATAGGCAAAAAAATACAAAAAGCTGAAATAAAAAATGTAATTGAAACCCCGCAGAATCGTTTCCTCGCCAGGCAAAACCGCCTTCTAAAAGGCGTAATAATTGAAACCTCTCTTGGCAAAGCCCGAATAACAAATCGCCCAAGCCAAGAAGGTATGATTAATGCTATTTTGATAGATGAGAAGAAATAGTGTTCTTATATAGTAATTTAATAGTAACAACAAATAGAAAGGTTTAAAAGTAAATATATCTTATTCAATTAGAATGATAGAGATAACAACCATCATAATTCTCGTAATTGCTCTTATAGCAACATTCGTAGCATTTCATATAGGTCAAAAAATTGGCTCTTATAGAAAACATAGAGAATGGGAGTTAGATTTGCCAAATCAAAGAAAAGATGCGATTCTAAAATCACGTTCAGTCTTAAGTGGACAATTTTCTGAACAATTAGCTCCTTACCTGCCTGACTTTCAATATCTTCCAACAGAATGTCGCTTTATGGGAAAGCCCATAGATTTTATCGTATTCAAAGGAATGGATGAAAAGAAGATTGATGAAGTAATCTTTGTAGAAGTCAAATCAGGTAATGCAAAACTAACAGAACATGAAAAGAACTTAAAAGAAACCATAGAAAAAAAGAAAGTCAAATGGGTAGAATATCGCATTCCAGAAGATTTAACAAAGAAAAAAGATGATATGAAATTTAATGACGATGGACATGCAGCTTTATAAATTATTTATACACAAAGCCCTCCAAAAACAGAAACCTTTAAATAGCATCCAAGCGCTAAGTTTTTAAACCTTTCCAAAATTTCTAAAATGAGCTATGTTAAGCGTTGTCCTGAGTGCGGAAGTGTAGACCTAACTTACGACGAGCAAAAAGGCGAAATTGTCTGCAATGAGTGCGGCCTGATTATAGAAGAAAAAATGGTTGACACTGGCCAGGATGTTGGCGGCCAATTTGACAAATCTGAAAAAAAAGGAAGAGGCGGAGCTCCTATTTCTATGCAAAAATACGACAAAGGCCTTACGACAAATATAGGAGAAATATCAGATATTTACAAGCTTGAAGCAGGCCAGACAAGAAAATTCTTGAGATTGAAAAAATGGCAGGAAAGAGTTTCAACTTCAATAGAAAGAAATCTTAGATTAGCAATGGCTGAATTAAGAAGAGTTGCTTCTTTCCTTAGCCTTCCTTCAGTAATAAGAGATGAAGCATCTCGTATTTACAATTACGTCTTGCAAAGAGGATTAGTAAGAGGAAGATCAATGGAATCTGTAATAGCTGCATGCATATACGCAGCATGCCGTTCATACAATATTCCAAGA
>CAYUCQ010000025.1:0-813 GCA_964443535.1 Candidatus Woesearchaeota archaeon | reverse complement strand
CTGAAAATAAAAGTAACACCAAGCTCTCCAAAAGACTACATATCAAGATTTGCCTCAATTTTGCATCTAACTCCTAAAAGCCAGAATGACTCGCTAAAGATATTAAAAAAAGCAGACATAGTTGAATTAACATCTGGCAGAGGCCCTGCAGGAATTGCTGCAGCAGCATTATATGTTGCCTCTCTTCTAAACGACGAAAAGCGCACGCAAAGAGAAGTCGCTGACGTCGCAGGAATAACAGAAGTTACAATAAGAAACAGGTATAAGGAACTAATAGAACGCCTTAAACTAGAGGAAAAAATAAAATCAAAAGTAACTACCTCTGATAAAAATAAAAAAATTGCTTAAAGTTTAGTTTATCCCATACCATTCGGCTAAAAAGTGTTTTATATCTCTATAATCAGGTCCCTCAATTTTTATATCTGTAGAAGTTTTCAGAATTGCATATCCTACAGTCACTCTACTTAGATTTGCTAAATATCTTGCAATTTTTTTATCATAATCATCTAAATCTTCACCAATAGGATTATTCTTATCATTTGAAAGAAAGGGTATTAGAATTGAACATAATCTATTATTAATTTGCATGGTAAAATCAGAAAGAGATTTTAGAGATAATCTGCTTTCTCTAAATCTTAGCATATTCTCTTCAGTAACCTCATCAAGAATATCTTCTACATGAGCACCTAACCCTTTAAAATAAGACAATATCTCCTTTAATTTCTTCTTTGCATCTCCAGATAGTCTTCCTATCACCCTGTGAACAACCCCATAGCAAGCTATGGGGCATCAACGAAATTAATTAATTTCAAC
>CAYUCQ010000024.1:0-8027 GCA_964443535.1 Candidatus Woesearchaeota archaeon | reverse complement strand
TCATGTCAAGATGATTGTATAAGTTCTGCCTTCCTCTCAAGCTTCCTGACAAGTCAGAAGGCTCAACAAATTTCACTCCATTTGTGAAAAGAGAATTCAATTCAACAAGGACATCATCGGTTTTAAGCTGCTCAAGCCTCTTTGACTTGGCATGAGCATCAACCATTAAGTTCCTCTTTACTCTTTCAACAACTTCTTCTGGCTTTAATGCGACAAATTTGATTGGCTTGCCAAGTTTCATCACAACAAAACCCTTTTTTTCCAAGGATTCAAGTATGTCATAAGTCCTGCTTCGTGGAACATCAGAGATATTGCTCAATTCGCCTGCAGTAGAAACGCCTCTTGAGAGGAGAGCTGTCCAAACTTTAACCTCATACAAATTAAGATCAAATATCTTCCTTAACCTGCTTAAAAATTCCTCCTTGATTATCATTATTTTTTTCCACCTCTGTCACATTTTGAAATGATTATACTATTTAAATCTTTTCAAATATACTTCTCAAAAATTACAAATAATAATAGTAACTTTTGTACCCTTTATTTCAAATTCAGAGGTCGGCTTTTTAATGTCGTCTGTAAATTCAATCTTCTTTGAGTTAGTCCTTTCTTTTAAGAACTTGACAGCATCCTCTAAAATCTTCCTAAGTTCTCTAGTAGAAGCTACTTTCATCTCAACAAGCTCATTTTTCTTCAATCCAGCCTTTTTTCTGGCAATTTGCACATGTCTAACGAACTCCCGAGCATATCCTTCTGCCTCAAGTTCAGGAGTTGTTTCAAGATCAAGCTCAACTCTTAATTCATTCTTCTTAGACTCGCGCCATTCAATTTTCTTTATATTAAGCTGTCTTGCAATGACTTCTTCAATCCTGTTTATTTTTTTATCGCTGAAAATAATTGCTTTTTTCAGAGGCCACTTCAATCCAATTTTGGATTTATCTCTCTCTGCAAGACCTTTTTCAACTATTCCTCTGAAAATTTCAAAATCTTCTTCTAATTTTTTATCAATCTTCTTGCTGTTAGATTCAGGCCAACTGCACAAATGAACGCTCTCTTCTTTCACAATCTTCTTTTTCTTCAATTCCTGCCAGATTTTTTCTGATAAAAATGGAATTATCGGAGCGCATAATTTTACAAGCTCTAAAAAAATCTCCTGCAAAACTTTTATTGCATTTGCATCTTCGCTTGCCAATCTTTCTCTTACTAATTGAATATATCCTCTGCTCAAGTCATTAAGCCAGAAATTATGCAATGCTCTTGAAGCATGATGAGGATGCAAATTCTCAAATTCTTCTGTAAATTTCTTAATCAGCGAGTTAAATCTAGAAATAATCCATTTATCTTCAATATCTTTGGCTTTTCCCTTGCTGTTTTCAACAAGCTTTTCTATATTATACAAAATATTCAGGTTATTTTTATGCTCTTTTGCAATATTAAATCCAAATTTTAATTCTTGAGAAGGATCTTGAAGGCAATATAGCAATCTTATAGGGTCTGCTCCTATTTTTTCAACAGCATCGTTAAACCAAATTGTATTGCCCTTGCTTTTATGCATCTCATTTCCTTTTTCATCTTTCAATGTTTCATATCCAAATAATGCCTTGAAAGGAGCTTTTCCTGTCAATGATACAGAAGCCCACATTAAAGCATTAAACCATCCTCTGTATTGTCCTGGAAGACTTTCAGATATTAAGTCAGCAGGAAACCAATTTTCCCAATGTTTCCTGTCGTTCAAATAATTCAAAGTGGAAAACGGAACAATGCCTGCATCAAGCCAGGCATCTCCAACATCTTTTATTCTTTCAACTTCTTCCCCGCACTTGTCGCATTTTATTTTTATTTCATCAACCCAAGGGCGATGTATCTCTTGCAAATTATCCACTTTCTTCTTGTCAACAGCTTTTTCTTTAAGCTCTTCAAGGCTTCCAATAACATTAACTTGCCCGCATTTGCATTCCCATATTGGCAAAGGCAAGCCCCAATATCTTTTTCTTGAAACAAGCCAGTCTCCCATATTCTTGAACCATTCTTCCTGCCTTGTCTTTCCATATTCAGGATACCATTTTATTTTTTCATTCTCGCTGATTAATTTATCCCTTATTTCATTGCACTTTATATACCACTCGTCAACTAATCTAAATACAAGCTCTTCACCACATCTCCAGCAATGAGGATATCTATGCATGTAAGGCTCTACTTTATATGAAAACTTTCTCTGCTCTAAATCTTTCAAAACCGCTTTATTAATTTCAGAATATTTTTTAAAGCTAAACTCTCCATATCCTTTCTTGTAAACGCCTGCCTCATCTAAAGGAGAAATAGCAGGCAAATTTTCTTTCTTGCTAAGATGAAAGTCTTCTGTTCCACAGCCAGGAGCAATATGCACAATACCTGTTCCTTCTTCTTCAGAAGCTAAATCCCACAAAACAACTTTGTGTGTTACACCTTTTTGAGCTTCCATATTTTGATAAGGCATCTCATATTCTAAATTTTTCAATTCACTTCCTTTTTTTTCTTCTAATATTTTATGAGCTCCGTTCAAAACCTTGACTAAAGCTTTAGCAAGCCAGTATTTTTTTCCATTATTTTCAACTTTAACATATTTTACTTTCTCATTTACAGCAATTGCAACATTTGCAGGAACAGTCCATGGAGTTGTGGTAAATATGAGAAAATATTCATTCTGTTTATTTTTTAATGGAAATTGCATGAACAATGCATTATGCCTTACTTCTTTATAGCCCTCTGTCGCAATATCGTGCTTTGAACTGGCTGTTCCGCATCTCCAGCACCATGGAACAGCGTCTTTGCCCTTGTAAAGCCATCCTTTCTTCGAGTAAGTCTTAAACAAATGCCAGTTATGCAAATTATTATTGTCAGTCATAGTGTAATAGCTATTGTCCCATGCCATCCACTGACCTAGCTTAATAGACTGCTCTTTCTGTATATTTGAGAATCTCTCAACTCTTTTCCTACAAGCCTTGACAAAATTAAGCACTCCGAATTTCTCAATATCAGATTTATCTTTTAATCCAAGATCTTTCTCTTCCTCTCTTTCAACCCATAATCCCTGGCAGTCAAATCCATTTTGAAATCTCTGCTCATAGCCTTGCATTGCTTTGAATCTCTGAAAAGAATCCTTGTAAGTCCTTCCCCATGCATGATGAACTCCCATTGGATTATTTGCAGTAATAGGTCCGTCAATAAAGCTCCACTTCTTCTTGCCTTTGTTCTTCTTCAAAAGCTTTTCAAATGTCTTGTTTTTCTCCCAGAATTCCAGTATTTCTTTCTCTATCTCTTGAGGATTGTACATTTTAAAAGAAACTAAATATCCCTTTTATATCTTACTCTTAACCAGGCTAATCAGGCTGACAATAAAGACAAATGCCATTGTCCAGCCAGCATATTCTTTTCCTATTAAATAAAAAAACAAGCCGAGAATAATGCTCAAAATAACTAAAGCCTTGAACCATTTTCTTCCAGCTTTTAGTTCGTCATGAGAGAGCCATGCTATCAAATATCCTGCAGGAATTGCAAGAATTAAAATAATTATCTCTAATATCATCCGAAGAAAAATTCTCCTTCCAGCTTGTCAGCATTTGCAGCAATATCTGTTAGTGAAATTATTCCCACAAGCTGCTTGCTTGAATCAACTATAGGCAGTCTTTTTATTTTATTTTCTTTCATGATTTTCAAGGCATCTTCTATCGTCTCGTCTGGTCCCATGCTTATTATGTTTTTTGACATGACCTGCGATATTTTTCTGCGCTTGCCAAAATTTCTAACCAAATCACTTTCAGTAATAATTCCCTTTGCCTTGCCCTTAAACACAAAAAGAAGACTGCCGATTCTTTTCTCGCTCATTATCCTGGCAGTCTCTTCCAAGCTTATATCTTTTTCAATAATATATGGCTCTTTCATCAGCTCTTTTACTTGCATTTTAAAAATAAGGATGTTTAATATATAAGTTTATCTGCATGAGGAGAATAAGTTTAAATATTATAATTATTTTTAATCATAATGGTTTATGTTGATGGATTTGTCTTTACAATAAAAAAAGGCCAACTGGCCGCATACAAAAAGATGGCGCTCGGAGCAGGAAAGATGTGGAAAAAATACGGGGCTTTGAGGTATGTTGAAACTGTAGGAGAAGAAATGAATCCTAATATGGGAGGGATGAAAGCACTAACTTTCTCTAAAATAGCCAAGCCAAAAGCAGGAGAGAAAGTAGGTTTTTCATTCATTATTTACAAAAACAAAGCACACAGAAATGCAGTCAACAAGAAAGTCATGGCAGAAATGCACAAGAAACATGATGAATGGAAGGACATGCCAATGCCTTTTGACATGAAGAAAATGGCTTACGGAGGATTTGAATCAATTGTCAATCTCTAAATTCTGTCAATCTCTTCAGCAGCTTCAAAATCTTTTAATGTAAGCCCTTTAGCAGAGTGCGTCGTCAGACTTATCCTAATTTTATTATAATTGACAAGAATAGCAGGATGATGATTTAATTTTTCTGCAATTTCAGCAATCTTATTTACAAACTCCATGGCTTCCTTGAAATCCATGAAAGTCTTGTCTTTTACAATAGAGTCTGTCTCCAATGACCAATTGTCCAATTTAGACATTCTATCTTGTATTTCAGCTAACGACATCATAAAACTCTAACAAGAAGCTGATTAATAAGTTTTTCTCATTTTTTCCAAATCACTCAAATAAACCAAATATGCTCCAAGCCCTCTAAATTTATTCTCTATTCTGATTTTCAGGATCCTGCCCTTCATCTTAAGAGTTAGTATCATATTCTTCAAATAAGAAGGCTTAACTTCATAAATCTCAAGAACTTCTGTTTTATCCTCACCAAAATGATTTTCAATATTTTCCCTTCTTCTAACCCAATTATTTCCCTCCCATTCTAAAATAATTCTAGGAGGCAAAGGCTCATAATGCTGCATAAAAGAATTTTTCTCTCCAATTCTCACAATGCCAGGAGTTCCTTTATCTATAAATTTTCTAATGGTTTCATCCTTTGAATATTGATGAGTAATGGTTGAATACCAATTGCGCTCTAAGAAAGAGCGCATTTCTTCAGGAAAAGTAATTTTTGTGAATTCTCTGCTAAAAATTCCAAAGAAGTTTCTAAAAAGATTGTATTTGCCGCCATGCTCAATAATATCTCTGCTTATGTCCTTTGGCTCAATATATTCTCCAAGTTCATCAAGAACAGCAGAAAGAGCTGTAGGTCCACAGGATTCAGAATGTTCAATATTATATCCTTCTTCTCTTAATTTAGCGGCTGTAGCATCTCCAATTGTCAGCACATTATGAATAGCGCCGCATCCTGATAAAGCCAGCGAAGAGCCTAATGCTGCAGAAAAAATAATATCTTTCAGCCCCATAAAATTATTAATTTCCAGTATTTATAAGAATTTTGCAATTTCTTGGCTATGCGCCCAAGAACTTAAGCAGCTCGTAGACTAAGAATACAGGCCAGACAATTGCCTTAAGAAATCCTAAAACTCCCATCCAAAAACCCGAAGCTGTTGAAATATAGTATATAACTGCGCCTAAAAAGCCCAATCCATATACAGAGCCGCTCATTCCTTTGTCATAATTCTTTTTCATCACTAAGATAAGATATTCTATCTTTTATATTTTTCCCTGATTTTAATTATTAACAACTAACTTAAATTAATCAATTTCTTTAACCGAGGATATATCTTATTTGTAAATTCAGAAACTTTCTTAGCATATTCTATATTTACCAAATGCCCATAATATTTAGTCTGGTTTCTTATATTTCTTAGTTCATCCGTAAATTCAACTTCATAAGAGGAAAATCCAAGATTTTTAAGATACGAAACTGTTGCTTCATGTGAATAACTCTTATATCCTTCTAAAAGCATTTTTGCTTCTATTAGCTCTCTTATAACATCATACATATTTTCTATGATATAATTAGCACTATCTTCTGAAATTGGCATATTATTGTAAAATCTCAATCGTTTATCAGACTCTTCAATTAGGCTTTTAACTCTCTCAATATTCTTTTTGCGGATTTTTACAATTCCTCTCTTCAAATATTCCTCAAAGTTTTTCATATTATCACTGAACCTTTAAGAATTATCCCATTAAGAATGCTTTCTTTAAGATTTTTATCTATTTTTTTAAGGTCATTAAAGAAACTTATCTGTATCTTTCTCTGTAATTTATTCTCAAACTTTACCAAATCAATTTTTTTTTCAATATATCCTACTGCGGCTAAATCTATATCAGATTCTTCAGTATCTTCTCCAGATGAATAACTTCCAAAAAGAATGATTGTTGAGCCAGGTAGCTCTTTAGATAATTTATTCATAAGCCCGCTGGAATATATGCTCTTTAAATTATATATTCTTTTTAAATAAAATAAGTCTTTATCATCTCTATTTAGCTTTATGGACAAGACAATCTTCTTTTCTCTGATAACAATCCCCATTTTAGACAGCCTTTCAATAGATTTAGCAACTGCTGTCTGAGAAAACTTAACTTTATCAGCTATCTCTTTGCCCATGAAGGAAGTTGTAGGATTTCTAAATAAGAATTCAATTATCTCATTATCCAGCTTAGTAAACTTTAGTTTATTCCAATCCATATTAGTTTATTCAAATAAACTTTAGTTTATATAGTTTACGGATGAGAGAATAAAACGCCCAGACCAGGAATCGAACCTGGATATCCTTGCGGAAAACGGATCTTTGCCTTATTTTCTCTTCTCCGTCCTTGCTCTTGTAAAAGAGGGGAGAACCTTCTCTTACAGGAAGGTTGAACTTCAAGGAAACCTAGGTTTCCTTAGGTAGCAATCCGTCGCAGTACCATTGTGCCATCTGGGCATAAGAATAATCAATAATCATAGCTTTTAAGCTTTATTCCTGCCGCGCTTCCTTTCTTCTATATGCTGGACATCGCTGATATAATAAAATCCAGATATCATTCCTGTAATTCCTATGATTACTGAAAGAGGCAGGGAAAGATAACTCCATGGAGCATAATAAACACTTAATATTATTGAAGGAAGCGCAAAGCCTTGCAAGAAGGTCGTAACTTTAGCTACATATCTAGTATTAGGAAATCCTCTGCCATAGAAAAATGCAACAATTGCAGAAGGCGCGCTGATTATCTCTCTAATCATTGTCAATAATATCTGAACTCCATGAATTATCTCTAATTGCCCTCTTATTCCATATATGAAAATAAAAGCAGCTGCAGTGCCGATCCACAAAAATCTGTCAGCAACCATATCTGCTTTCTTTCCAAAATCATTTACAAGGTTATATCTTCTAGCTATCCTGCCATCAAACCAATCAGTCAATGCAGCAATAACAAAAACAACTACAATATAAGATACGCGGCTGTCTATTATAATCATAAAAATAACTACAAAAGTAAGTATTATCCTGCTGATGTTCAATAAAGTGGGAATGTTTAATGAAATCTTCTCTTGCTTTTTCATCATTAAATTTAAGTAATAACCTTTATAAGTCCTATTATTTCAAATTATATATAGCAGCGTAGAGGAGCCTGGAGTCCTCGCAAGGCCCATAACCTTGAGATCGTTGGTTCAAATCCAACCGCTGCTATTGAATATGAAGAAAGTTATCATAATACACGGATGGTCTGGTTTTCCAGAAGAAGGGTGGTTTCCTTGGATAAAGGAAAGATTAGAAGAAAATGATTTTGTAGTTCAAGTTCCAAAAATGCCTAATCCAGATCACCCTGTCATTAAATCTTGGGTTTCTCATTTAAAGAGTATTGCAGGCAAGCCAGATGAAAATACTTATTTTATTGGTCATTCTATAGGTTGCCAGACAATTTTAAGATATTTAGAAGCATTGCCTGAAAATTATAAAATTGGAGGAGTAATTCTTGTTGCCCCTTGGCTTATCTTGACAGATAACGAAACAAAAGAAGAAAAAGAAATTGCAAAGCCATGGATAGAAACACAAATTAACTTTGAAAAAATTAAAAAACACACTAATAATTTTATT
>CAYUCQ010000023.1:5206-8136 GCA_964443535.1 Candidatus Woesearchaeota archaeon | reverse complement strand
TGCCGTAATTCATCCTACAGCTAAAGCAGTAGGATTTCTTACGGAAACTTTAATTTAGAAATTTTATTTTGGAATTTTTTATCATATATAACTTCTACCATTTTTCAAGTTCTTTAAGGAATTCTTTCGCATCTTTTCTGATAAAATCGCCTGCTTCATGCCTTTGATAAGCTTCCTCTGTTCTTCTAGCAAACTCTAAATCCTCTATAATTTGTTTTGCCTCCATATTTTTCAGATGAAATAGAGATTAATAAATTTATCTTTTAATAAAGATGTTGACCTTGAATAAGTTTTTAAACAATAACGAGTTCTTAGTAGCATGATAAAAAGAGAGAGCAAAAAGGCATTGTCTCCAGTTATTGCAACTGTCTTGCTAATATCCCTTGCATTAGTATTGGTATTAATTATATTCCTGTGGGCGAGGACTTGGATTGGAGAGAAAATCCAGAAAGACCTTGGCGGAGGAGCTGAAGCAATTGAATCTTTTTGCGACGATATTTCATTTAATGCAGAAGCAGAATTAATAGGAAATGGTGCTATTAATGTAAACAACATAGGAAATATTCCTCTTTATGGATTGGAAGTAAGGAAAAGCGGCGGCGGAGCGACAAAGAATATTGGAATTGGAATATTTGACAGCGGACTGCCAAAAGGCAGTGGAAAGAGCTTGTCCATAGACCTTGGCGGAGATGTTTTGCCAGGAGATGAATTAACATTAATACCTATTATTTTAGGCGAAGGAGAGAGTTATAAAAAGCCATACACTTGTTCAGAAGATTTTGCTGAAACAGCTAATGTGGTATAAAATGGAAGGAAAAAGAGGGCTTTCTGATGTTGTCTCAAATATGCTAATAATATTACTGACTATTTCTGCAGTTATAATAGTAGGAAATATAGTTATTCCTTTTGTCAACCGCTCATTGGAAAGCACGAGCTGCTTTGAATTTAGAGATCATTTCAAGTTTGATGATAGTTTTGGATATAACTGCTATGATGATAGCGAGAGATATGTTATTAGCGTAAAAGCAAATGGCAATGTTACAAATGTTGAAGGTCTTAGCTTAAGATTTTTAGGAGGAGATATCAGCGATACCATAACTATTAAAGAGGGTTTAACTTTATCTAATTTAAAGATGTTTGATGAAAGTATTGGTAGTGGATTGATTGTGCCTGGAGCATCATATTCAGCCTTGACTTATAATTACAGCTCAAACCAAGATTATGATAGAGTAGAAGTATATCCAATAATCGCTGGAGATAAATTATGCGACCAATCTGATTCAATGAGATTGGTTGAATGTTAAAATGAATAGAAGAGGACAAGTTTGGATTGAGACAGTAATTTACATACTCATAGGGCTGACCCTTATTGGACTTGTACTTGCTTTTGTAATGCCAAAAGTAAATGAGCAGAAAGACAGATTAATTGTTGAGCAGACAATTTCTTCATTAGCGTTCTTGGATGATAAAATAAATGAGGTAATAGATGCTGGAAAAGACAATAGAAGAATTGTTGAGTTTGGCATGCGAAGAGGCGAACTGCATTTTAATCCTGCTAATGAAGAGATAGTTTTTATCCTGAAAGACTTAACAAAGCCTTATAGTGAGCCAGGAATAAAAATCCCAGTTGGAAGAATAGTTGTAGAAAGCTCTGAAGGAAGGAAAACAAGCGAAGTTAATTTAACTATTAGATATGGAAATGTGGTTAATCTAAACTTTGATGGGCAAGGAGAAGAAAAGAAGTTTGACCCTTCTGTCACGCCATATGGATTCTTTATAGAAAATAAAGGAATAATAAATGGCAAGCATACCATTAACATTGACGAAATCTGAAAGTTTTATATATTGTCTAATATTATCCAACATATGGTAGTTACAATCAACCTCAACCCTCCAATACCCTCATTGCCAAAGACAAAAGACAAAAGATCTTTGGATGTGAGATACAGCCTTATTTCTCCTTTTGCAACAGCGCATATTTATTGGGATGAAAAAACAAATGAAAATGTATATGCATTAGAAGAGCCGATTTTAGACGATTATGAGCAGGAAATATTGAAGAAGATTGAAGAAGCCATGATTGAGCTTGTTAATGTTAATGTTGCTGTTGAAAAAACCATGGAAGCAACAATAGAATATATTGACAAAACCGCAAAATTGCTTATTGACGAGCTAAACATTAAAATTAATGACGAATCTTACAGAAAAATATTTTATTATTTTTTCAGGGATCTTATAGGATTTAATGAGATTGATCCGCTATTGAGAGATTATTTTATTGAAGATATTGAATGCAATGGCGCAAACACGCCGGTATATATCATTCATAGGCTGTACAGAAATCTGCGCACAAATATCCAATATAAAGATGCTGACAAGCTAGCAAGCTTTGTAGAAAAGCTTGCGCAGAGATGCGGAAGATATATTTCTTACGCGCAGCCGCTGCTTGATGGAAGCCTTCCAGATGGCTCAAGAATAAATGCGACTTATACAAAAGATGTTACTTCAAGAGGCCCTACTTTTAGCATACGTAAATTTACAGAAACTCCCTGGACTCCAACTCAACTGATTTCAATGAAAACTTTAAGCCCGGAAATGCTGGCATATTTCTGGCTTCTTATTGAGAACAAATGCAACATACTTGTCACAGGAGCAACTGCTTCTGGTAAAACTACGCTACTGAATGCAATTGCATTTTTCATACCTCCTGAAGCAAGAGTCGTAAGCATAGAAGACACTAGAGAATTAAACCTTCCAAGAGAAAACTGGCTGCCTGCTGTTGCTAGAACTTCAATAGGAATAGGAAAAATAGGAGAAGTTGATTTATTCGCTCTTCTTAAAAGCTCGTTCAGGCAAAATCCAGATTATCTGATTGTGGGAGAAGTAAGAGGAAAAGAGGCTTTTGTATTATTTCAGGGAATGGCCTCTGG
>CAYUCQ010000023.1:0-5196 GCA_964443535.1 Candidatus Woesearchaeota archaeon | reverse complement strand
CTTAGCACTATTCATGCAGATTCTGTAGATACTTTAGTAAGAAGACTCCAAACTCCTCCAATAGAGCTTTCTCCAACGCTTGTTAATTCCCTGGACTGCGTTGCTATTGCAACTCATGTAATTGTAAAAAATCAAGATACAAGAAGGATAAGAGAAATAGTTGAAATTGTAAATATTAATAGGGATGGAAGCGCGCTTATTAACACGCCGTTTATATGGAATCCAAAAGATGACAGATTTTATTTCAAAAAGCAGAGTAAGGTTTTTGAAAAAATATCCTTGAGAAGAGGCGTGACTATTGAAAAGCTTCAGCAGGAATTCATGCTTAGGGCGCGCTTATTGTATGACCTTTATTTAAGGAAAATTTTCAGTTTTGATGAGATAGGAAAAATAATAAATGATTATTACAAAGACCCTGCTGCTGTGCTTAGTAAGTATAGGATAAGTTAATCCTATTATGATTTGAAAAGTATATAAATGATTCTGGTTTTTATTATATTATGGAAAAAGAGAGGATTGGCATCATTGCCCAGCTTCTTATTAGCATGAAAGAAGCTGCTGAAAAATTAGATATTGCTTACAAGAAAAAAGATGCTGAAATGCTTGCTTCTGTAAAAAGAGAGATGCTGCAGTTTCAGGCAGAGATAAAAAAGCTGGTATGATTGAAGACATAAAGAAAAATATAGAAACAGAAATAGGAATGCTTAGAGAAATCTCTATTTACAGCCAAAGAATTGATATGGCTCCTCCTTCTGAAAGAAATTTGCTTTTGCAGACAATTCAAATATTGAGAGACAGCCTTAGGATAATAAATGACTCTATTCCTGACTTATTGAATGAAATTTCTTTAGCTAGAAAATTGCCTGGAGGTGTGCTTAAGAAAGACAAGTTTGAGAAAGTAAGCCTGAAAATTGAAGAGCGTGAATTCAATGCAGTAGTTCATGTGAAGAACAAGAAGAAGCTGATGAGAGAATTAAGCATTGGCGAGGGATATATAAAAAAGCTGAAAAGAAGAAGAAAGAAATTTGTTCCTGAAGAATATACTGAATTCAAGGCAGCCCGCGGCTATTTAAAGCTGGCTAATAGGATTTATCTTGATTATGCAACAAGCTGGACTGATAAGGGCTATTTCAAAAATTTATCAAAGGAAATAAGAAAGGCGAACATAGATATTTTATTTCAGTCTTATATTGCAATGATATTTTTGACTGTGACTTTGTCCTTAGTGTTTTCTCTTTTCCTCACTGCTTTCTTAATATTTTTCAGCATAGGGGCAGCTTCTCCTTTTGTCAGCGCATTTGATGGAAATTATTGGATGCGCCTGGCGCAAATATTCTGGATACCTCTTGCTACGCCTTTTTTAACATTCTTAGTGCTTTATTTTTATCCTGTAACAGAAAAGAAAACTTTGGCAAGAAGAATTGATCAAGAGCTGCCATTTGCAGTAATTCATATGAGCGCTATTTCAGGCTCTGGAATACAGCCAAGCGAGATATTCAGGATTATAGGATTAAGCAAAGAATATCCTAATTTAAGAAAGGAAATAAGGAAAATAATCAATCAAATTAATCTTTACGGCTATGATCTTGTGACGGCTTTAAACAATACTGCTGCCACAACACCTAGCAGTAAAATCTCGGAATTGTTTTCTGGCTTGGCAACAACTATTAATTCAGGAGGAGATTTTGCTGAATTCTTCAATAAAAGAGCTGAAACACTTCTTATAGATTACAGGCTGGAGAGAGAAAAATATGCAAAAAATGCAGAGACTTTCATGGATGTTTACATAAGCGTTGTCATTGCAGCACCTATGGTGTTGATGCTTTTCTTAATATTGCTAAGTGTTGGCAATTTTAACATAGGACTTTCTGTAACACAGATGACTTTGCTCATAATTTCAATCATAGCAATAATTAACGCGTTTTTCCTCGCCTTCATACACATAAATCAACCGAGCTACTAAAATGGAACTTAAAAAAATGCATTGGTTTGGCATAATTTCTGCAGCCGGCCTTATAATCGGAGATATAGTTTATTATTTCACAATTGGAAAAGACATTAACCTGCTTTTATTCTTGCTGGGAATTGCTCTAGCTGTGTTATTTCTTCCTTTTATCATAGGCATTATTTTTGAGAACAAGAAAGAGGAAAGAGTGAGAGAAATGTTCCTTGAATTTTCCAGAAATCTTGCAGAGAGCGTTGCTACAGGAACTCCTGTCAGCAAGAGCATAATTAACATGAGAAAAAATAATTATGGAGATTTAACGCCTTATATCAATAAATTGGCAAATCAAATATCTCTTGGAATTTCTGTAGGAAAAGCTCTTGAAACTTTTGCGGTGGATGTGAACAGCAAGGTTATAAGCAGGGCAGTTGCATTGATAAGAGAGGCTGAAAGAGCTGGAGGAGAGATTGATTATATTCTTGAGTCTGTGGCAAAATCAATTTCTGAAGTAGACAAGCTGAAAAAAGAAAGAAGAGCGGCAATATACAGCTTAGTTGTGCAGGGATATATAATATTCTTTATATTTATCGGAATAATGCTTGTCATGCAATTCAATATTCTTCCTCTTGTAGGAAGTGCTGGCAGTTTTGGCAGCTTTTCTGTAGGAACTCTTACATCTGCTTCGCAAGCGCAATTAGAAGAAGGAGAAAGTGCGCTTAATGCAGAGGCGCTGACAAGGCCATTTTTGTTTCTCCTGCTTGCGCAAGGATTACTGGCAGGCCTGACAATTGGAAAACTTTCAGAAGGAACTCTTAAAGCAGGATTCAAGCATTCATTCATACTTGCCAGTGCAGCGTTTTTGATATCTTCAGGAGCTAATCTCTTTCTAGGCTAATTTTTTGATCAAGTAGAAAATCTCGTTATTTGAGCTGAAAATTTCATAATTATAATTTAATTCTTTTAACAATGACTCGAACCATATTCTTCTTTTGCGCTTCATTTCTTTTCCTGAAAGAGTTTTTGTTGCAAAACTTACAAGAATATATTTGTAATTTAATCTTTCTAGGATTGCTTTTGCCATTTTATGATTTTTTGCACCTACTACATCAAGCAGTTTGAAAAGCAGGCAGATATCTGCCTTTGGCAGATCTGAATTTGGATTTCTTATGTCATAGACAAAAACTTCGCCCTTGATGTTGTTTTTTTTAAAAAATTTGCTAACGAGAGAAAGATATTCTTCATTTATGTCTGAAGCATGATAATATATTTTCTTGTCTGCGAGAGCAATTGGATTTAATCCGCAGCCTATGTCTAATATTGAATTAACTTTTAAGCTTTTTATTATGCTTTTTAATTTTGGATAGAAATCCATCCTTTCTGCTGTTGAGGCGTGTGCTCTTAGAAGTTCTTCAATGCTATATTCTTCTTTTTGCGTTATTTTCTTAAAGCTTTTCTGGAATCTGCCTGCCTGATTCCTTAATATTGCCCTTATGTCTTTTATCAGGACTTTTAGCTGCTTTGGGCTAAGATTTTCAATAGAAATTTTGTATTTTTTTATATAGCTGTCTAAATTATCAGAAACCAAGGAATTTGCAAGTCCTGACAGCTCTTTCTTCTTCTTTATTTCAGCGATAATCTCGCTTTTGTCCTTGACAGCCATTTATATAAAGACAAGACAAGTTATATAAATCTATAAGATTATTTTTAACCATGAACACAATGAAAGTTGGGACATTCAAGCATTCATATTTCCAATTTAGGAGAAATATGAATGCAAAAGGAATCAGCCATATAGAAGTGATGTTGTCTTTTTTGATATTTATGGGCTTTATAATGTTTGCATTTTATTTTTTCAGTCCATTTCAGGCATCAAGAATTATTGAATCTTCATTAGATTATACTATAACTGAAATTATAAATAACGCAACTATAGAAATTGAGACTTATTCTGTGAAAATTGATGCAACTGGCGAGACTGGAGAGGTAAAAATAGGAATACCTGGAGTTGATAATATTAAGAATGTGCGTGCTGAAAACAAGGGAAGAGTAAAGTTTGATGCAGAACGCGTAGGTTCTAGCGATAACATTGAATTTATAATAGAAGAAGTTTATGAGAGCGGCAGTCCTGAAGAAGGATTTGCTATTTTCAAATTTAGCGAGGATTTTGACACTACTAATATTATAACTGGAGGAGGGCAGCTTGCAGAAGATAAATATTCAATAATCTCTTCAGATAAAGTTGAAGTAATTTCTGAAAAAAGGATAAGGGGCTTAAATGCCTCTTATTATCTTAATTACGAGGGAGTTAAACAGCATTTTAATCTGCCTAGCTCAATAAATTTTGAATTTGAGCTTGCATTTAGCTCAAGCGATAAAATTGAAGCAAAAAGAACACGCCCTGAAGATGTTGAGATATTTTCAGAGATAAAGCGTGTTGAAATATTAAGAGAAAATGGCATATCTTATTTTGCGGATTTAATAATAAGAATATGGTAAGAATAAAAAACAAAAGAGGTATATGGAGAATTGTTGAGGCAGTTGTTGCTGTTTTTATTCTTGCAAGCGCCATGGCTCTTTTATTCTTCAAGACAAATCAAGAAGCGGTAAATGACAACGATTTGGATGACATTTTAACAGAAATTTTGAAAGATCAAAAAGTTAGAGAAAGCATTGTAAATGATGATGACACGAACTTTTTTGCTGAAAATAAAGTAAAGGGATTATTAAATGTCGGAACTCAAAGTTTAAAGATAAAGTTTAATATCAGTATATGTGATGCTTCTGCAGTTTGTCCAAGTGATGACTATTATCCTGCAAATGCAGAGGTTTATACTTATGAAAGGATTATTAGCGCTACAGTTGATGATTATAACCCTAAAAGACTAAGAATTTATACTTGGAGAGAATAAACTAATCTCCCTTAAATTTATAAATATCTTACTATAAGTAATATGATGAAAAGAGGCAGGCTATATATAGCGTTTATTCTCGTAAATCTTGTATTTTTTGTGAATTTTGCCAGTGCGGCAAATACATGTACTTCGCCAGATCAGATAATTTTAAGATTAAGCGATGACAGCAATGCGCATGCAGAAGTTTTTAATGGAGCAGGAAACTATAATACTGAAATTTGCTATTATAATATATTTGGAGTTCCTGGAAATGGAGATAGAAACTGCAATGGATTGAATAATGTTGTAATGCTAAGTTCTAATACAAATGCGCATGCAGAAGGTCCTTTAGAAACTGCT
>CAYUCQ010000022.1:0-8934 GCA_964443535.1 Candidatus Woesearchaeota archaeon | reverse complement strand
GAGAAAAACATGAGAAAGAACATTAATGCATCAATGAAAAGGAAAGCAGAGATCATGACAAGAATCTTCATACTACTGAAAAGCTGAATTTCAAGTAATTTTGAAAAACCGATAAGGATAATTGCATCAAAAAATGTGATGAAGATGACTATTCCCAAGAAATTCAAAATTAAAGAGCCATATTGCCTCAAGGGTGGTATGAAATAAAAGAAAATAGCAATAGGGAAGAAAACAACACCAACTGCAACGATAACATATCTGATAATAAGAATAATTGCAGTTAAGAGTAATGCAAGGAGATAAACAAAGAAAAAAATAAGCTGTAATCCAATGTTGATAATATTGTCAAATGTTAAGAGGAAAAAATTCTTATCCAAAAGGCTTAAAATTGTTGTTGTAAGAATAGAAGAAATCTCTATAGCAAGTTCATAAATAAGAAAAGATGATTGGATAAGAACAACCATGATAACAATATTTCTTAGCCATGCTTTTGCCTGTTCTCTTTTCTGGACGTCATAGCCAGAAATCATAAAGTTAAAACCAGAATACAATAAGAGCAAGCCATAGAACATTGAAATGAGGTAAATGATAATTGCCCATAAACTTACGAATAAGGAGAGATTAATCGGTTCTGAGAGTAAATTTTTTACTAAAGACAAAAGAGGCTTTATTGGAGCATTAATAATACTCACAAGATACTGAAAGAATTTTTCTGGGAGGCATGTTGCTAAATTTAGTAAGCCACATTCAGCCATTTTGCAAAGAAAGACGATTTAGTTAATACTGAAAAGACAAAATAATTGAAAAAAATGAGAACAATAATATTCCAAGCTAAGCGAAGAGTGTCATAATCTATCTCGTATATTTCTATTTCAGATTGTGGTATCTCTTCTACAGATTGCCAATTATACTCATAACCATACGATTGACTATTTAGAAAGTCAAGCAATTCTCGTTTTTCCTCTTCACTAAAATCGCTATCTAAGATATATTTACAATCATTGAGCTTTTCTTCTATGATATTATCACAACTTAATTCCTCTAGCTCATGCTCTCCTGCTACTAATGGAAGCACGAATACTATTCTTATGAGAGTTACAACTACCCAAATCCTTAGCCATATTTTCTTTTGCATTTTAACCTATAAGGAATTTAACTACAAATGGGGTCGCCCAGATGATAATAAGGCCAATAATGACATACATGGCCATGCTCTTTGCATTCTCTCGTTTCTTTGGGTCAGAGCCACTAAACATGTAGCTAATCCCTGCAATAAGCAAAATAACTCCTGCAATTGCAGTGGCAATGTATTTGACAAGATTGTAGATTTTCATCACAGGCTCTAGTATCTTGTCAAATGTGGCTTGGTCTTGGTCGCTTATCGGCTTGTTAAAATCAACAGCTGCCAAAACAGGAACAACAGCCAATATCAATGCAAGTGCTAAGGCAACGAATTGCATTCTCATTTTTTACCTCCTTGAGAATTTAGATTATCATTATTATCATCTTCAAGAGTTTCCCTGTCAATTTCCGTCAGAGTCCATTTTAGCATCTTTTTCCAGTTCTTTTTGTATTTCAATCGATAGAATCGGATACACTCTCCGCATACATCTCCCTTTCCCAGAAATTCTTTTTTGCAGATAACACATTTTGATTCCATACTTTCTCAAAGTCATAAAAAGTATAAATAAGTCCGAGTGAAAATTTTTTCATCGGAAACGAGGAAAATCTTTTTTCCTATTTTTTATAAATTACATAACCCTAAGAAATCTATGGAAACAAGAACTGAACTGAAAAAAATAGACCCTGAAGAGTTAAAGTTTAATAAAGATAAGTTTATCCTGTTGGACAAAGAAGAACAACTTGATTTTATTAGGAAAAAATTAGATTTTGTTATAGAAAATTTAAAATTAAATTCCAATGAAACCCCAAAAAATATAAATAGTCATATTAATATTATAGAATAGTGCTTCATACTAATATTATTTCTTACATTAACGGAAGTGTATCACTCTTGATACCATCCCGTCGGGGCCATTTCTTCTTTGTAAAAAATGGAAATTCAGCAGAAAAGTATTTAAATAACATTATATAATGTTATATAGTATAAAATGGTAATAAAAACATTTAATTTAGAAGAAGATGTTTATAAGAAGTTTGCCGACTTTTGCAAAGAGCATGGCTTTAGCATGAGCAAACAGATAAACCTCTTCATAAAAGCGCAAATAGAAACCGAACTAAAAGTTCGCGAGAAATATCTTCAGAAACTTGACGCTATAAGAAAAGAAAGATTCATTAAAGTAGGAAACATAGAAGATTTTAAGAAGAGATATGCCTGATTGTACTTATGTTCTATGAGCTTGAAACTTCAGAGCATTTAGATAGAATATTTACTAAACTTTCTAAGAAAGATAAACTTCAATTTGAAATATTAACAAGAAAAATAAAAGAAATTCTTGAAAACCCGCAAATTGGCGAACCACTTAAAGGAAATATGGCGGGACAAAGAAGTGTTCATATTAGAAATTTCTGCCTTATTTATGAAATTCTTGAAAGTCAAAAGATTATAAAACTTCTTGACTATGACCATCATGATAATGTTTATTATTGAATAAAATTATTTAAAGCGATAAAGTTGATAATAACTAATAAAATAACAGGATTAAAATGGAAAATAGAATGAATATTTACTATGATGATGAAAGAGATTATTTAGAGATAACCAGTGGAGATATTTCTAATAGCTATTTTGACAATATTGGCAATGGTGTTTTCAAGGTTATTGATAAAGAAACTGGCGAAGTAAGAGGCATAGCCATATTTAGTTTTAAAAAAAGAACAAAAAATTTAGAAGAGTTTAAGTTTTCGCTTCCGTTTAAGCTGGATATTACTTCTTAAAGATTATCAATATCTAAATCTTAGAATAATTAGCATGAACAATACCATCAAGACTATGAATCCGCCTATTATGTAAATTAGATTAATTTCTTTGATTCCTGAGCTTGATGCTTGGACTGCGCTTGCCTTGACTTTTTCCTCATTTAAGCTAATGGCAATCAAGGCATTGCCGTCTTCAAGCCCTGTTGTTGTGAAATAAATTTCTTGATTGTCAAGCAGGGCGTCAGAAACTTCTCCTTCATTAATTTCATAATCATTATTTGATATTTTTAATACTGCTTTTCCTTCTCTGATTGTAAATGAGGCTATTGATTCTTTATCAGATAATTCTAAAACAATTTCTTCGCCATCTGCAATAGCTACTAACTGCACATCTTCATCTAGCTTGACTTTCTTTAATTCGGCGATTGGAATATTTTGTTCTGATGGCTTTTCATTAGGCTTTGCATTTGTTTTTCCTGAGCTGGAACTGCTGGAACTTGAGCTTGATGAACTGCTAGACGAACTAGAGCTGCTTGAGCTTGAACTAGTTGAACTTTCCTGATTGCCTGCAGTATTAGAGGTTGTTCCTGTATTTTGAGTATTAGTAGTTGTAGTTGGGGTATTAACGACGCAGCTTCCGCAAACTCCTCCGCAATCAATAGATGTTTCGTCTTGATTTTTTATTCCATCAGTGCAGCTTTGAGGAATAACTATACAGCTGCCTAAACAGCAGTTTCCGTCATTTGCAGCTGCAAGAGCTGCACTGCATACTTTTCCGGAGCAAGCTGAAGAGCTCATTAAAACTCCTCCTAAAGCAGAGCATGCTGGCAATGGACCTTCGCTTATTGTGAAATCATGCCTGCTTCCTAAATTGCTTTCAAAATACAAAACTCCTGTTTCTATATTCTGCGCAACACCTTTGTAATCCCATAATTCAACATTTGTTTCTGTTATCTTTACAGCTATTTCAACTCCATTATCTCTAATTTTGTAAGCTGTTCTTGGCTTTAATCCTGTTATTACATGCTTTGTCAAGCCTTTGCCATCTAAACTATAAGAGATTGCTTCATTATTTATTCCATCATTCTTGTAAAATAATACTGCGTAGTTAGGCTTGTTTGCATTTTCTCTTGTTATGAATGAGCCTTGCATATTTCCAGAATCAACCAATGAATTTTCAGTCATTGCTGAAACAAGATTTGCATCAGCTGTTTGGAAGACATGCAAATAGCGATTATCTGTTCCTGCTGATTTAGGCAATACATCTACCTGCCATCTTGTCTGCTTGAAAGTGCCATCGCCTTGCTCATCAACAACATCTCCTGCATCCAATGTTTTTACCCTGCTTATTTCAACTATTGCCTGCTGAGGCAGAAGAGTTTTTGAAAACGCCACGCCGTGCATGCCTGCAGTTTTTGTATAATAATCCTCGCCATTAGGCCCATCTTTGGTGTCGCCTATGCTGTTTAATTCTTTTATTATTATATTGCTTCCCTGATAAACATCTCCTATTCTATCGTCGTTGAATGTGCTTGATGGAGCAATGCTTCCAGTTGGCTTCCAAGTTACATGATAAACCCATCTTGGCTGTGCTGAAGGAGTTTTTGCTCTGTCGTAAATTACAAGAAAGTCGCTATCTGCTGCAGGGCTGCTTCCAGGAATCCAGACATATTCACGAGAGTGAGTTGCTCCTGATAATTCTAAATCTCTTTTTACTCTAATATGATAAAATTCATTTTCTTTTTTTGTAACTTGCTCAATTCCGCCATGCTCATAATTTCCTGTTCCTTTTGCAGCTGCCTCTAGTTGAGCATATTTTTCAACATTTGTGACGCTCTTTTGATAATTTTCCAGATTTAGAGTATTTTCTGCATATCCATTTGTATAGCTGTTTAGATTTCCATATCCTCTATGCTGTCCATTGCTTCTCATGTTTACTAATTCGCCGAATTTTGCAAGTGAGAAGAAATTGTGATTTTCAATTCCTCTTGAGCTATAAACAAAATGGCCGTCTGTAACTGAAAAGACTGTATCTGCAAGGCTCGTGAATCCTGTTCTTGCATAAAATGTTCCCATTCTCTTGAACCATCTTGATTTATTCAATCCATAGCTTGAAGGAGAAACTGGAGCAGAATTCTTTGGAACTCCTAATAATCTTGGAAGAACATCATCCATATCTCCGTCCCATTCAAGCTTATATTGATTCAAGAAAGAGCTCATCAATCCTGCTTCTCTAGCTGCGCCTGCAACTGCTAATGAGCGAGGAAGAAATCCTAGATATCTTTCATTATCTCCTGGAGATGAGATAGCTGACTCGTAATTTGAAGATATTCCTGCGTGAACAAAATAATAATTCTTTCCATAATACTTGTGAGGATCTACTGCGTAATATATGAAAGCAGGGAAATTCTTCATTACATTTCCTTGAACATTTCCTGATTTTTGCGCAACATAATTTTCGCCTGTTGCAGTGCTCCAACTGTCAACAAGCATAAAATGAGAGATTGGATGCCAGAAAGCATAATTCAGCCATTCTGTAAAGCCTCCTTCTCCTGCAATGAAATTCATGGCGTCAAAATATCCATAATTAAAGAAAACTGTTTGGGATTTGTCAAGTGCGATAGATGCTGCTGCATGAACAACTGGATTTGAATTTCCATACAAAGGCAATGCTACATAAGGAGCAAATGCGCTTTCCATGTATTTGCTGCTGAACATTGATTCGAACGGTCTAAGAGAAGGCAAATTTAGAATTTCTCCTCCGCCATCATCTTGCTGGATTGGATTATCAAGCATGTCTAATGCTATGCTTTCTCTTTCTTGAGGAGTCATTGAATTATATGCCCAGTCATATGTCAAAGTCGTAACATAATTCAGTGCTGCTCCGCTTTTTACAGCAGACTGAAGCTTTGTAATTGCGCTTCTTGAAAGCTTTTCAGGGCTTGAGCCTTTGTAATCAAATCCTTGGAGATTTAGCATTCCTACAAATGCTTCATGCACCATTGCGCCTCTTAATATATTGTGCGCAGTATCTCCTGTTCCACTAAACTTGTCGTTTTCAGAAAGAATATCATTAATATATTCTTGGTATTCTACTCGGTAATCTTTGTTGATTGCATCTTTTAACGCATTTATATTTTGAGGAGTAACATGCAATCGCGGATGTTCATTGTTTGCCAATGGAGAGCCTGCCTTTGGAACAAAGGCGGCAGCTAAGCCTGATAACATGATAATGCAAATAACTAAAGACAAGAGATATCTCTCTTTTTTCATTAAATGGAATTGAAATGTCAGTTTATAACTATTTCTATTATTGATGATTAGTTATCTCTCATATATTTTCGCACTGCTTGTAAATCCATTAACTTGAGAAGCTGTTTTTCCTGGAAATGCCTCAAATTTAATACTCCTATCTGCTATCATCTGAACAAGAGCTATTCCTTCTACATTTTCCCTGCTAACTGCTTTTAAGCCTTTAACTAAAGAAATTCTATCCCATGGAACGCCACTTTGAGTGACATGATCATATCCAACAAGCTCATATTTTATCATGTTATTTTCAACTGAAACTTTGGCGGGGTCAGGAGAATTTCCTTTAACTGCGAATTGCTTTGAATCTTCTCCGCCATAATTTCCTATAGACAGGACAATCATTTCTGGGTCATAAGCATCATATACAAAAGATAAATGACCAAGCCAATATCTTTCTATGCCTGTGCCATCGCCCGCATAACCATTTGTTTCTTCAAGAAACCAATTTCCAACTAATTTTCCGTCAATATCATAATCAATCTTTCCGCTTATAGGTTCTGCTGTTCGCAGGCTTTTTTCAATAAGATTTGTTTTTACAGGCTCATTAAAATAGTCATATGTATTTGGAACATGAATTTTCCAAGATTCTGCCCTATAGTGTTCAGGAACTATAAAACCAGATAGAAAAAATTCTTCGTCAACTAGGTTGTAGTCCACATTTTTCTCGTAATATCCTATAAGCTCTCCTGCTTCAACAGGAACATTAACTGCTGCCTGCCCGCTTTGTGAAGAGGCGTATTTTTTAAATTTCTCAGCAAGAATACCTACATGAATATAGATGCTTGAAATAGTGCAGGTATGCTCTATCACAACCCTATAATCTTCTCCTTCTTTTGCTCTAGGCATATGCTGAATGCTTGTCATCCGCCCTTTTCCTGGAGAATAAATTTCAATGTTATATCCTTGATTGCCAAAATTCTGGAAATAATGATGATCAATTGGAGTTACATGGCTGCTAATCATTAATCCCAAAGGCTGAAAAATTTTAGTTTTATCCAAGTTTACTGGAGCAAAATCAAACATTGTTTTTTTTCCTTCACATTTGCTATTGTCTGTTACTCTTTCTATTTGTTCTTGCGGAGAAAAGACTTTTTCTGCTGCGTCTTCTTTTTCAAATTTTTTGACAAATAGCATTCCTGCTAATAAAATAATCAGCATAATTCCAATGCCTGCTAAAATAATTCCTCTTTTCATTTTATTGCTAGATAAGACGCAACTAGCAAGATAATGTTAACTATGTAAATTAAGGTGCAGACAATGCACAAATTCTTTAATTTGAAGAAAGAAACATATGCAAGATAGATTGTTGCAAGCATTGAAGCTATTGCGAGGTAAAATATTATCATTTGATAGTTCAAGAATGCGAGAATTATCAAGAGAATGTAGAATCCTATTCCTGCAAGAGAGTTTGAAACGCCGAACATTTTTCCGTACTCGCTTGAAAACGCCTTTGTGCATGATATTTTGTCATGAATGTCGCACAATGCCTTGTGCTTTTTATTCTTTGAAAGTTTCATTTCAGTGTAAGATGCGTAGATAGAAAGCAATAAACCTATTATAGAAAGTGTTATTATTAGTGACATGCTTTATCTAATTATTTGGAGTATAAAAACGTATTTGCAACTCTGTCCCTGAAATAAATTTTGGATACGACCATGTTATGTTTAATTCAGAATTCTGACTAAAAATATGCCTTTTCATAAAATGGATTAATTTATAAATAATATATTTTATCCAAATATAAGATGACACTCAATGAAAACCAAATTAACGGAATAAAGAATTTGTTAAGGTCTAAATTAAATGATAAGTTGTTAAAGTATGTAAGAGAAACGACATCTATGCCTTTTTTGGTTAAACTTATGCAGGACTCTGAAAAGGTAGCTTCTTACTCATTCATACATTCATTGGCTACAACATTGGGAATGTCAGTTTATGAGAAAATTTCTGAAATTGTTGCTTCAACTCATTATGATGAAGTTAAAACAGGTTATGATGTTGAGGGAGAAATTACAAACGAAGAAAATTCAGTAATTTCTCAGATTCTCCAAGAAATAAAAAATGGAACGAGAAAAGCAAATAAAGAACAGGAAATAAAGGAGATTTTAAAATGTAACAATAATGGCGGAAGAAAAATAAAAATCAGGGCAGATTTATTTTTGAAGAAAGGAAATGATGAGTATTATATTGAAATAAAAACAGCTAAACCAAATATTGATGTTTTTGTTAAATCAAAGCAAAAATTATTGGAGTGGGTGGCACTCAGAAAAAATAAAGTGAATACAATTTTAGCAATTCCTTATAACCCCTATCATCCAGAGCAATATAGCAGATTTACAATGCAAGGATATCTGGATGAAGAAAATGAACTTTATGTTGCTGAAAAATTTTGGGAGCTTCTTGGCGGAAAAGGAACTTATAATGATGTTTTAGAAATATTTGATGAGATTGGTAAAGAGTTTAAAGATAAAATACAAAAGAAGATAAAAGAAGTTGCTGAAGAAAAGATGGATGTTTGAAAAATGGATGAAAATAAAAACCAGAACATCTATAAAAAGATAATTTCCTATATCACGTTTACTTTAATAATAAGTCAGATACTTACTTCATGGACGGGTTTTACAATTGTAGACCCTTTCTTAAGTAAATTTGGAGAAAGGAAAATGTCTATTGAACCAATTAATTATCCTTTGAACAAAGAAGGTAAACAATTTATTAGGGTGAATGTTTTAAATGAGGGAT
>CAYUCQ010000021.1:0-9766 GCA_964443535.1 Candidatus Woesearchaeota archaeon | reverse complement strand
CGCGGATTTTCAGCATCGGCCCGAAGATTTGCACTTACTTATACAGGGAATAGAGCTACGACAGCAAATTATGTTGCATCAGGCGCTAGCAGCGATACATGTGTTGAAGTAATAAATTGTGGAAGCTGCAGCGGCATACAAAGAATGTATTTCTGTAATTTATCTTCTGCTTTGCAGTTTTATTATCAGCCAAATGTTAACGCTTCTCCTGTAAATCCTAACTTATGGATTGTAGGCGCGAGAATTAGAGACGGAGGCAGCTTATTTGGATTAAATGTCACACAAAACTTTAGCTATCTTGAGCTTACAGCAGCAGAGAATATTGTTAATTTGACATGGGTTGGCATATCTCCTAGCGGCACTAATCAGAAATCTGCTGATAATGTTACTGTTATTAACAAGGGAAATAAGTTCATAGACATTGCTAGTATAACTGCTTATAATCTTACAGGAAATAATTTTGGGGCAAGCCCTGCAAGGCGCATTCCTGCTAGAGCAATTAGAGCATATGGACAGGCTGGTTCTGAATGTGCAGATCCTCCTGGAATTACTTTTGCTGAAGATTTAGGCAGGAATGTAGCGGGGGTTGCCTTGGATTATGGTCCTGCTGTGCAGAACCCTATACGATTCTGCATTTTCCCTCAGTTAAGTTCATTTGAATCTGGAATTTTGGACTTATCAGATTCTCCTTATATTGCTTCAGGAGGAAGACCAGGAACAGCAGACTGGAGGTTGCAAGTAGTTTAAAATGGAAAAAAGAATTAGAAATTTTGGAATTATGTTGATCTTTTTAGCTGTCAGCATTTTTTTAGTCTCTTCTGCCAGCGCACTAGCAGTAGGAGTTTCTGGTGATTTGAGTTTATACCCTGGGCAGACATTTGATATAGCTTATGATGTAATGAATACAATAGGCGGACAAAGTTTAGTAGTAGATGGACAATTTTTAGAGGGAAGCGAGATTGTTTCATTTGCAGCAGGAAGCAGGTTTAATGTTCCTGCAGGAAGTGTTGTTCCTGTGCCTGTTAGATATAGAATTCCTGCAGATGCAGTTATAGGAACAGTGTATGATGTCAGAGTTATGTTTAAGACAGTTTCTGGAGGAGAAGGAACAGGCAGTGTTAGTTTTGTAGAAGATGCTGCTGCATCTCTTAAGGTTAGAGTAGTTGAGCCTTCTGCAGCCAGCGCTGTATCTAGTGAAAGCCTTGCCAGCACTGAAAGGACGAGTTTGTTTAGCAGTGCTTGGTTCTGGGTTTTAGCTATTATAATTATTGCAATAGTATTGTGGCTTGTCTTTAGGAAAAAGAGAAGTGAATAAGCTGATAAAAAGTATTAAATATTTAGATTTGTTTTTCATTTCATGAAAAGAGCGATTTTATTATTGGCGTTTGTTCTTTGCATTAATTTTGTCAGCGCATTTGGCGTTGCTACATTATATTCTGATAGTTATCCTTTAAGGATGAATCCTGGAGAGAGCAAGGACACTTTCTTTTTACTGCGCAATGTTGTTGAAGGAGACAGCGATGTTATTGTAAAGTCTGAATTGACTAATGGGCGCGAAGTTGCCAAGTTAATTGATGGGACAAAGGATTATGATGTTTCTTATGGAAGCGAGGTTGAAGTTCCTGTGAAGATAACTGTCCCAAAAGATGCCCAAGCTGGAAGCCAATACAGAGTAAGTGCTATTTTCAGCCCTATTGCGCAGGAAGGAGGCATTGGCAATATTCAGTTTATCGTAAATATAGGAAAATCTTTTCCTGTCTTAGTGGTTGAAGAGGAAAAAGCTCCTGAAGAAGATGGGAAGACAGTCACACTCACTGTTGAAAGTGAAGAGCTTGTTGATAGCCTTGCTCCTATTAGCAGGACAAACAAAGGGATATTGCTTGGAATTATATTCTTTTTAATAATGGGAATAGTTATTGTTGTTGTGATTATCTTATCTTATGTAATAAGAAGCGGAAGAGCTGATAATAATGAAATGCCTATTCAAAGCACGCAAGTCTTAAATAGATGATTTTATTATTGTTAAAATGAAAAAAGAGATGGCGACTAAGGTTATCTATTTTAGTTTAGCTTTTATTTTGCTAATTTTAATTTTAGGATTTTTTTTCCCAGATAGTTTTTTGAAATATTTTATTGTGCCTGCTCTTTCGCCTTTTTTCCCTGATTTTTCTCCTTTTAATGCGAGCATTAGCTTGATTTTAGATACAGCTCCTTTAATTATAGATTTGGAAAATAATATATTGGTGTGCGAAGATGGGTCTTTGTCTAATTTTTTTAATGTCAGTGATTTAGACAGGAATCTTGCAGAAGTTTCAATATCTCCTATTTCTCCATTTTTTGCTGAAATAACCAGCAGTCCTTCAATTGGAGAATTTGTGTATGGAGCGAGAATATTTTCAGCTGTTTTAGGGAAGAGCAATGTTGACAGGACGTTGGGCTATAAAAATTATGCGAGAGTTGTTTCTGCAAGGGATTTGACAAATTTAGTTGATACACAAGTTATTAACATAGCAGTCATAGAAATTAATCATAAGCCTGCTATTGGGAACATAGGAGTTAGGACAGTCTGGACGCAGGGAGATGAAAGCACTTTTTACCACCAAACTCAAATTTCTGATGTAGAGGATGGAAATCAGTTAGCTGGGAATTTGACTCTCAACCTTACATTTTTGAATAATGCTCCAAAATTGTTTAACATTAGCGCTAATGGAACAATGTTCTTTACACCAAATGTTAGCGAAATCTCTGCAGGAGTTTATAATCTTAGTGTTTATAATATTAGCCTATGCGTCAAGGATAAGGGCTTAATTGCTGTTCATCCAAATATAATCATCTGCGGACAGAATGGCGGAATAATAGAGAACTGCTTAAACTTTAGCTTGACTATTACAAATGAAAACAGAGCTCCCATAATTACTTCACATAATCCTTTTGCATTGAATTTCAGCGCTCCTGGCGAGCAAAATCTATATTTTAATATTAGCATTCATGATCCTGATGGCACAATTCCTGATGTGTACTGGTTTGTTGACAATTCTCTTGTCAAATACGACAGCATGATTTCTTTCAGCGAGCTTAATCATGCTTTTGGATGCGGAGTTTCAGGATGGCATTCTATTAAAGCAGAAGCAACTGATGGATTATTAAATGGCTCTGTAATATGGAATGCTAGCATTCAGCAAGTTAGTTGTCCTACTTCTCCACAAACCGGCGGAGGGGGCGGAGGAGGCTTTAACAGGTGCAGCGAGAAATGGACATGCTTGGACTGGAATGTCTGTCAGAATGTTGAGAACTCTTTAAGCTCTGGATTGATATCAAACGAGGATTTTGACACTATAAGCGAAAATTGCAGGATTGATTCATTTGGAGATAGCTGCGGCTTGCAGATTAGAGGATGCTCTGACATAAATTCATGCAACAGGACAGCTTCAAGGCCTCAGGAAATAGGACATTGCTACTATGTTGAGAATCCTGGATGCAGTGATGGAGTGAAAAATTGCCATAGTGGCGGATGCGAATTGCTTGTTGATTGTGGAGGTCCATGTGGCGCTTGCCCAACATGCTCTGATGGAATTAAAAATCAGGGAGAATTAGGAAAAGATTGCGAAGGGCCTTGCCCATTACAGTGCCCTGCTGCCCCGCCACTTGGAGCAATATTAAAAATACAATATATTTTAGGATTCCTAGCATTGGCATTTTTAGTTATTGTTATAATTCAGATAATAAGAATATATAAGGCAAGGAAAATAATACAAGGGCAGACATAATATAATAAAGCATATACCTATATTTTTTAAAAAATCATTTTTTATCATTTATAAACATTCTTATTAAGGAAATTCTTTTGTGTTTTTATTAATTTACTCTACTTGCTTAATTTTATATTTTTATTTTATAAGATAGGATAATATTTATAAACTGATTTTACTCTACATCTCTGTTTATCAAAAGAGGCAAATGGTGCACAAAAAATACATAAGAATAGGTGGTAAAACCTATGGACCTTACTATTATCAATCTTATAGGGATAATGGAAAAGTAAGGAAGAGATATCTCAAAGTTTCTAATGATAGCGGACGTAGAGTAAAAACCAGCTTGAAACTTTTTGTTCTTTTTTATCTTGCAGTTATTGTTCTCTTAATATTTTTTACTATTGCCAGATATTTTGTTCCTTTTTCTTCTATTCAAAAAAGCGGCAGGGAATTGCTTTTAGCTCCTCCTGGCGCCTCTTCTGGTTTTTCCGATGACGCGAACTTGAGCATATGGGATGATACTGATTTGGGAGAAAATAGATTTAGCGGAATCCAAGTTAATTTTTACGCAAATTATACTGATTTATCAGGCAATGTCATTGACAATTCAATTGGAGAATGCAATATAAGATATGATTTTACAGGCAGTTATACGAGTTACGAGCTTATGAATTATGATTCTGCTTCTTTAATGTGGAAGAGCAATAGAAATTTTAATTATAAAGGAACTCATAGTTTTGAAGTTAGATGCACAAGTGAAATGGGGAATGTAACTCTAAACAATAATTTTGTTATAACTAATACAGAGCCGAATATTTTTGAGACTCCTGCAGGATATCTTGATTTTGATGGCAACTCTTTAAATAATGATGTACTTCAGTGCTTGGAAGATGTTTCCTGCTTGTTTAATCTATCCTCAAATGTCAGCGATTCTGATTTAAATGATGTTTTGGAATTTGGATATATAGCAGGCCCTAATTCTACATTAACTAATTTTATCTTAGGCTCAATATCTGGACTTTTGCGCATTGATGTAATCAATGACGCAAGCACAGGACAAAAGCAGATAGAGCTTAGCGCTGTTGATGACGAGGGCGCGAGAGATACTGCACTTTTGCCAGTATTTATTACTCCTATTAATGATGCTCCTAACTTCTTGAACTTGGAAAATAAAAGCTTTAACAGATCAGTGTTGTTTGAATATTACGTTGCAGCAGATGACGAGGAAGACAATATTCCATTTAGTTTTGATATTGATTTTGTGAGCTGCACTCCTGCACCTTGGTCAGACAGGATAATTAGCGGTGATTGCAATTTGTTTAATAGCTCTTATTATAGTTTTGATAGCACTAGCTACTTTTTGAACAATGTGAGCAATGTGGGAGGAAGCATTTCCATAAGTTTTATTCCTGGTAGAAATGATGTTGGAAGTTATTTGGCTAATTTCAGCGTTGTTGATAGCGGAGCACCTAATGCGACTTCCAGCGCATTGGTTAATTTTACGGTTATTAACATAAATGAGGCCCCATTCTTTAGCTATGTTTGTGACAATGAAAGAGAAACTACTGAAGATAGCGGATTTTCATGCTATATCAATGCAACTGACATAGACGAGGTAAATAATCTGACATTTTCTTCTGATAAGACATGGTTCACATTTTATGATAATGGCAGTTTGACAAGCAGTGTTTCTATTCCTACTGGACTTGCAAGCAGCTTCAACGCAACAGCACTTGTTAATTTTGTTGCAACTGACAAGCAAGTTGGAAACTGGAGCATTCAAGTTAATATTGTTGATACAGGCAGCCCTTCTTTAACTGATTTCAGGGTGTTTTCTTTTTTTGTTAATAATATAAATGACGCAGTTAGATTGCATACATTAGGAAGCGTTGATGCATATACGAGCAATAATTATTCAATAGAGATAAATGCCAGTGATGATGATTTACTTATTCCAGACAAAAATGTTTACAATGAAATTTTGAGCTTTAGTTCAAATACGAGCTGGGTAAGCGTTATTCCTGCAGGAGTTATTCCAGGAACTAATATAACTAAAGCTCGAGTAGAATTTGATCCAAATGATGCTCCTGGAAGCGGTTTGCATCAAGTTAATATAACTGTAATTGATGCGAATAGTTATTCTCTTGATTCAAAAATACTAACTATAAATGTTATTGGAAACTTCAAGCCAACATGGCAGAATCCTGCTACGACTCATGTTTTAATAGAAGATGGCGCATTTTATTTGAATCTTTCTGAAAATGTTTCAGATCCTGATGGAGATCCAATAAGCTTTAATTTTATAAGTGATACAAGTTTTCCTTCATTTTCCCTTGATGCAGTTGGAGTAATTGATTTTATTCCTAAAGATGAAGATATTGGACAGCATATTTTAGTTATCAATGCAACTGATGGAATAACTCCTACATCCCTGATATTTAATTTTACAATTTACAATATAAATGATGGGCCATTTATCCAAGAGCCTTTGCAAGGCAACAATGTAACAATTGATGCTGGCTCAAACATAATTGCAAGCGAAGACGGTTTTGTAGACTTGTTTCTTTTTGCTATTGATGATGACTTGAAGATTCCTGCAGGGCAAAAAGCATTCTACGACGAGAACATTAATCTTGATTTAACAATAGAAGGGCCTAACACTGATTTGTTTGAGTTTAGCACTCAAACTTTCTTGCCTCCTAATAGAAGCATTTTTGGCGCAAGCTTTAGTCCTGGAAAAACTGATGTAGGATTTTACAATGTAACTATTGACATCACTGATTCTGGAAGCTTGCAAGATTCTATAACATTTAACCTTACAGTTCTTGAAATAAACCATGCTCCTTTCTTGGTAAATTTAACTGATCAGGCATCTACAATAAATAGAACTCTTTATTATGATATAGATTCTTTTGATTTAGAAGAAGGACTTGACACTAGCGGCAGCTTGACTTATTCTTATAAATTCTTGAATGATGGAAAAACCGAAGATTTTATCAGAAATGATCAGACTATATTCAATAGAACTTCTGGAGTTTTGAATGTGACATTTAACGACACACAGGGAGGAAGCTATCATATTAATCTAACGGTTAATGATTCTTTTGGCTTGGCAAGCCATGGAGACTTTTGGATATTTGTTTATGATTTGCCAATAATTTTGTCTCCTTCTTCTAATTTTGTTTTCAATCTTAAAGAGGGCAATGCCAGCAGTTTGACTTTTGTTGCTAACTCAAGCGGACTTGCAAATCTAAGCTATCAATTTTATATTGGCAATAATTTAAGATTTAATACAATTTATTATGGTAATGGCACGCCGCTAAAATGGAATGCTGTGCCTGAATTTGAGGACGAAACTTATGGATTTTTTGGAAATTTAACTCTAAATGTTTTGATACCTAATTTTGAATATCTGAACAGCTCAAGGACATGGAATGCGAATATAACTCATGGCAATGCTCCTGTTAAATTTATCAAAAATATAGGTGATAAGCAGGGTGTTTATGGAAAAGATATTGTAATTAATTTGAGCGAGTATTTTTATGATGCAGATTATCTTGATATTCATTATAATCAATCTGTTATCTTTAGTGCTGTGAGCAATATGAATACTAGCGCTATCGGCTATTCATTTAACGGATGGGATATGATGTTGAGTGCTTCAAGCGCAGTTATAGAGACGTTTAACATAACTGCAAGTGACTTGAACGGAAGTGTTGTGCTTACTAGCGCAAGAAGCAATAATTTCCAAGTTGAATTTATAGAGCCAATTATATTACCTGTTCCTGTTCCAGAACCTGTGCCAGTGCCTGTACCAAGCGGAGGAGGCGGAGGCTCAACTACAGAGAAACTTGTTTCCTTGAAGATAATTCTTCCAGAACCTGTTTCTGCAAAGAGAGGAGAGACAATAATCCTGCCTATTCAGGTCTTTAATGATGGGACTACTCCACTTACAGATATAAATCTTGGAAGCTTTATTGTGAAAGACGGCAGGGAAAGAGATGAAATAAATGTCAGCCTTAGCAGGGAGCATATTGCAAGCCTCCCAAGCGGAGCAAGAGAGGAATTAACATTGACTGCTTATATAGGAAATGAACTTGGATTGTTTGAAATAACTGTCAATGCAACTGTTGAAGATCCTAAATATTATGATTGGGGCAAGATATTTATTAATTATGAAGAGGGAGAAACAGTAGTTGAGAGATTAGTATTTACTGAAGAATTTATTGTTGAAAATCCTGAATGCGCTGAAGTCAAGGAGCTTGTTGACGAATCTCGTGAATTTCTGGCAGCAGGTGATTTTGATTCTGCAAATGACAAACTAAATGAAGCAGTAGATGCGTGCAAGGAAGCTATTTCAAAGAACTCTCTGTTTTCAGGAACAAGGCTTAAAGTCAAATTCCAGGACAAAATATTTATTTACTTACTCATAGCAACTGTTTTGTCAGTTGGATTGGGAATTGCTTATTATGCTTATAGGAGAAAAACTCTCAAGAACGCACTTGAAGAAGTGAGCAAGATGAGTTTTGAGAAAGTTTAATAATCCAATTTGGCTTATTATAAATAGAAAAAGAGAAGATGAAAGAGAAAGTGGAAAATAAAAAAGGGGATTTGCATAAGAAAGCTGGGCAAGAGCAAGTGCATCATGTGCATCACAAGCCTTTGCATCACGATAAACCTGTAGTTCATCATACTAAGAGAGAAAAGCATGTAGAGGCAAAGCATGCAGTTCACCATCACTTTCCTAAAAAATTGCATAATGAAAAGAAAAATGCTGAAAAAGTAGAGCATAAGCATCATCATTTTCATCATAAAAAACATTCTCCTGAAAGAAAGCCAGAAGTTAGCATTGACAGAGAATATAATCAAATAAAAGCTAGATTAGAAAATGTTGGAGAAGTTGTAAGAGATAGTGCTCCTGACAGCTATCTTGAGGAAGATAATAGCACTTTTCAAGAGGATAAAAGCACTTTCCGAGATAGTGGAGTTGGCAAAATCTATGAAAGAAAAAAAATTGTCAAAAATTATGAGCATGAAATTAAGCGGCTGCCTGTGAAGATTGTTGAGAAAATTAATGATAACAGGCCAAATAGCGAGGAATTGAGAAAGCATGCTGAATTAATCGTTAAGATGAAGAGCGAGATTTCTAAAGGAGTTACTGGACAGGAAAAGATTGTTGATAGCTTGATAATGGCTTTGCTTTGCGATGGTCACGTTTTATTGGAAGGAGTGCCTGGAATTGCAAAGACACTTGCTATAAAGACTCTTGGAGTTGTCAGCGGCTGCAGTGTAAAGAGAATACAATTTACAGTTGACTTGCTGCCTACTGATATAACAGGAATAACAACTTATACTCCTGGGAAAGGATTTGAGACAATCAAAGGCCCTATTTTTTCTAATTTTATTATTGCTGACGAAATTAACAGAAGTCCTAGCAAGACGCAGAGCGCTTTGATTGAAGCAATGCAGGAAATGCAGGTAACTATTGCCAAAGAGACGTTTAAACTACCTATTCCATTTTTTGTAATGGCTACTCAAAACCCTCTTGAGCAAAGCGGAGTTTACATGCTTCCAGAAGCGCAAATAGACAGATTTCTCTTCAAGCTCATTATGAGCTATCCAAAATATTCTGAAGAAAAGAAAATAATGGAAGAAAACATGACTTTGAAAAAGTTCGAAGAATTTGGCATAAAGTCTATCGTCTCGCCAGCAGATATTTTGAAAATGCAGAAACTGACAAAGAGGATTTTTTTAGACGATAAGATAAAGAGCTATATTTTAAACATTGTAAAGAGAACAAGGACAAAAGATTTCAAGTATGGTGAGTATATAGAATGGGGAAGCTCTCCAAGAGCAAGTATAGCTTTGTTTATTGCCTCTAAAGCCAAGGCTTTGATGAGCGGCAGGAATTTTGTAGTGCCTTCTGATGTTAGAGGCGTAGTGCATGATGTCATGAGGCATAGAGTAATTTTGAATTACAGGGCAAGAGCAGAAGGAGTTGACAGCGACAAAGT
>CAYUCQ010000020.1:0-9934 GCA_964443535.1 Candidatus Woesearchaeota archaeon | reverse complement strand
AATGGATTGAAAAATCCTCCTGAATCAATTAGTGCTTCGCCATAGCGCAGGGCGTTTATGACTACAGGGTCGCCGTGAATAAGATCCTGCCACCATGTTGTCAGTTTTATAGTATTTACATGCAAATCTTTTGCATATCTTTGCTCTGCTATTACTTTTCCAAGCTCTTGCCTATACCATGCAATTAATTCCATATCCCAGTTTATTGAAGCGTCATCTATGATAAGTATTACATCTATATCTGAACCTGCGCGGGAAGTATTTTGAGTCTGTGAGCCAAAAAGAACAGATGCTTTTACAATCCTGTCAAATTTTTTATGAACTTTTTCTGCAAAATCCATTGCTATTTCTTTCTCATTAATTAAAGACCTTTTTTGCAGTGGAAGTGTTTTTATTAGTTTGACGCCGTCTTTTGTATCTGATTTTTCAGACTTCTTATGTTTAACCTTCTTTTTTGTCACCATTTTGTCTTAATTAAAAGCACTTATAATTTTTAAAGGTATCTAGTGATAACTATTAGACTATAATTATTTGCTTGGTTTTAAAAGTGATTCTAGTTCAGAAATTCTTTCAAGTCTATTAAGAAGTTCATCAGCAATTTTTTGAGCTTCGTCAAGGTCATTAAAAATCTCCTTAGCTAATCTATATTTTGCCATATTTTTAAGTGTTTTAATAGGCATAAAACGTTCATTTCCAAGTCCTAAAAATATCTCATGATCTCCTTTCCTAGTATATTCAATCTTATCTGGAATTTCGTCACTATTAATATTGCAAGGACTTGTTCTTACAACTTCATTCATATGCTGCTGATACTCTTTATTAAAATAATATCCACTAGCTAAACCTATTAATGCTCCAAATACTCCTATTTTATATATTGCTTTCATAAAATATCTATAGAATATTAGTATTTAAACCTTTCTATTTCGCTGTTACTATATAGTGATTAAAGTATGAATACATATTTAAATCTTTAAGTTTTGTTACACAAATGCTTATAAATAACTTAATAACAAAATTATTATGTTATCTTATTTGAAATATGGTCCAATAAATTCTTATATCAGAAGAGACAAAGAAAATAAAATTCATGTTGATTGGGGAGCCTTGGCTGGCTTAGATATAGGCGCAAAACCAGAATCCTACGTTTCTTATCTTCAGAATATCCTCTTTAATAGCCTATTAGAATTAAAAATTTTAGTACTGAAGAAACGCCTCATAAGATTACCTCTCTTGAAGATGAGGCATATTACTTTGCTAAAAAGGAAGATTTTGATAAATTTGAAAGCTTAAGAAAAATTCTTTTTCAAGAGCGCACACTTAAATTTACTCAATAGGCGCGCCTGAAACACGGCTTCTTCCTGCCATTTGCCCGCCTAATTCAACTGGCAGGTTGGAGAAGCCAGAGCCCCAGATAGAATGATGTATTGGAGGATTGGTTGCGCCTTGGCCAGAGAAATAGCCTCCTTGCGTGTTTGCTATTTGATTCCAATACTGGCCTTCTGCCCCATATACTGGGGAGCCAAATGCATTAAGAGTTTCCTTGAAAGGAGTTGACTTGAAAGGCTCAAACCAGTCTCCTGTTTCTACTATTTTCTTTACTTTTTTATTATATCCGTGAATTAAGTCAAGCATTTTCTTGGTTGGCACATTTCCCATTCCCATTGGAAGTTCAGTATGCTCCATTCCAAAATTGTCAGACAAGTGAACGTGCTTTACAAAAGGGGCTATTTTTTTTGTCTGCTCAAGAAGATGCTTTTCTTCATATCCATGGCCGCGGAGCATGTTTATGTGACCAACGTCCCATGTGACGCCAATTATTTTTTCTGCCTGCGTCTTTGCTTCATGCCTTGACATTTTAAGATCTTTCATTGCTCTTTCTATAAACTGCTCTTGTGCTTCTTTTACTAAATCTCTTAAATCTTCTGCCTTGCTCAATCCCATTCCTACTGGAGGATTTTCTATGCTTATTATTGGAGAGCTATTCTTGAATTTCTTGTAAGAATCAAAAGCTACATTTGCAAATGTTTTTCCTCCTTCTTCTATTGCCCAGTCTCTCAATGGCCTGAAAATCTGCGGAGTTTCTATTGTTCTTAATACTTGAATTCCTTTTCTCAATTCATCTGCCAGCATTGATACATTCTCTTTCTTTTTTAACTCGCCGAATTTTGATGCCATTTCATCCCTGAAATCATTTAATTTTTTCAAATCACTTTCTGACTTTGATTTCTTTGCAGCTTCATACGTCCTGTCGTAAATTTCTTGAAATTGCTGATAGCCTTGCCTAAGATTTAAATCTCCAAATGTTATTTCGTTCATCATTTTTCCAGCATAATCTTTTTTTATTCCTTCTTTTTCAAGCTCTTTCAGTAAATTTTGGCCTTCTTGAGTTCCTAATTTTCCATATAGCTTGAATAAGCTTTGCCCTTTGTCTAATTCTTTTATTTGGTCAATAACTTCTGCTCCTCTTCTTATATTAAAATTAATTGATTCTAATGTTCCAAACCAAGTATCTGCATTCTTTTTTTCAAGAATATCTTTAGGTTCTGGCAGTTTTTCTTCTTTTGTAAAATGGCTTAATCTAGGAGCTTCATTGCTAAACTGGCCTTTATATTCGTCAATTACCCAGAAATCTTTTATTTCTTTTTCACCTTTGTCATTGATTATTACTGTTTGCGGATCTGGCAAGCCATTGCTTGAGTGAAATGTTACAACTAAATTTCCTTTTGGGTCTAGTTCATGTCCTCTTCTTACAGCAGAAATCATCTGCCTTTCTGAATGCTTCCTGTCTTCTTCTGTCCAACCCTGCCTGCTTACGCCTGTTGGCTCAACTAAAGGGCCGTGAAATGTTAAATCAACGCCTGCTAATTTTTTCAGCCTGTTAATTTCCTGAAACTGCTGTTTTGGAATTGTATCCATTAATTTCATTGCGCCTCCTCCTGACAAGCTAACGCCTGAAACTTCTATGGTTTTTGCTCCTGTTGAAATTTTCTGAGAAACTGCCTGCAATTGATTAGCTGTTCTTGGGTCTGATGGAAAACCGAAATCTCTTGCAGGAATTCTGTAATCCATTCCAAGAAAAGACTCCCCATAGCTTTCGCTTACTCCATAAGTTGCATTTATTGACGAATCAAATCCATACCCCTTATTCTTATATACATTATCGCCCATATATTGATTAGTTAATGGATTTATTTAAAAGTATGTTTTTCTTTGAACGCGATAATATTTATAAATAAAACTTTTTCTATACATACATGGCAATAAGTATTGAAAAAATATTAAACATAACTCCAACAGAATGGTCTAAAATGACTGGGGCTGATTTAAGTAAATATAATCCTGTAGGGGTTTTTGCTTACTGTACTCTTCTTTTAGAAGATGTTGGGCTTGCCCCAGAGATACATCTTGCAGAAAAAGCACCAAGAGGAACAGAGGTAATTCTGAATTATCATGGAATAACATTTGTAAGTGGAAAAGATTCTGTTACACATCATCTTTATGGTACTGCCTTAGTTTCAAGGTAATTTCTAATAATTAAATTCCAGAATATAAATCTTTATATATCATATTGAAATAAAGGCTAAATGGATTCGTTTGATATGAGGAGGGAAGGAGAGCAGAAACTTTGGGTGAGAACTCCATATCCTGTGACTTCAAATGTTTGGAACTTTTTTGTAAAAACAATTTTTCCGCAATTTAACCCAACTAACGATATTCGGCATTCAGAAAGATATATCAATGATGCGCCAGAAATGCATCGTGCAGAACTTGCAGATGGCCAATATGGAGTTTATCATACTCATGCGTATCTTCCATATGATGAAAGAGGTCCGATAAAAAAAGCGCAATGGGGAGTAATTTATGTTCCTAGAGAAGATAGTCATTATATAGATAAAGTAAGAGAATCGCTTGCTAAGAAAGATCTTGACAGCATTCTTGCAATACTTGTACATAAAGAGAAAATGAGCATACTTCCTGGAATCTTAGCACTAGTTGATGAATCTGGTATGCCTGATGTTATGGGTGGAGAGAACACGCTTGATAAGTTTGTGATAAGAGGTATGCATGAAAGGGCTCATAGAATTAATAATTTTAGACAGATAGATTTGGGAACAATAGCTAAAGTTATGGAGGAATATGTTCCACTTTTTGTTTAATTCCTAAATTTTCTTCTTTTTCCTATTCCCTTCTCTTTCTCGTTTTATACTGCCTTGTTGCGTCGTTATAATCTCTTTCGCTGTCTGTAAGATCACTTCTTCCCAGCTCATCTGGAGCTGCTCTTCCTCTTTCGTGCATTCTATGAACAGTTCCTGGACTTTCTTGCGTGAATGTGCCTTGTTCTTCTGCATGAGAAGCATAATCTGCTCTTTCTTCATCTTGATGCATTGCGTAAGTTGCAGGCCCTGCTTCCTGCGCACTTCTGTAAGGAAGCTCTCTTATTGATTGATAGCGTGCTCTTGAGGGTGCTTCTTTTTCTTCTTCCTTTTGCCTTGGAATTATTGGAGCTGTTTTTATTTTTATTTCTGCTGATTCTAATTTTTCAGGATTAAATTCTTCTGATTCTAATTCTGACTCATTGGCTTCCTCT
This sequence comes from Candidatus Woesearchaeota archaeon, assembly GCA_964443535.1. Taxonomy (GTDB): domain Archaea; phylum Nanobdellota; class Nanobdellia; order Pacearchaeales; family GW2011-AR1; genus JAUSIK01. The sequence goes on along the minus strand of CAYUCQ010000020.1, from coordinate 5,343 downwards.
TTTTTTAACTGCTCTTCAAGGCTTTCTGAAGAATTAGCTTTATTTTTTTCATCTGCTTCTCTAACTTTTTTAATTTTGGATTTTAATTCCCTGATGTCAAGATGCTTACGGCTATTTGTTGCATCTTGAGCACCTAAAAGTCTTAACGAATTAGGCAAAGACTTTTTGGCTTTTTTTATTTTATTGTTTTTTATCTTTGGCATCATCTAACGGAAGCTAGGCATTTCATTTGAGCCCTTATAAGCACCATATAACTTACTGCATTCTACCCTTGCTAAAATTATTGCCTGATTCCTTATTACTCTTTCTGCATCGCTGTCTTTCGTTATTCCTTTTTGCTCTGTTTTTTCCTTTTTAGGCATGAAAATAGAGAATAGGGCTGAAAATGGATTTGTATCTTCTGCATCTTTTTTTTCGTCTTTTTTCTTGTCTTCTAAAAATTCATCCAAGTCCACTTGAATTTGCTCTAAACTATCTGTTGTTGAGCCTTCCAGCATTTTCATTAAATCTCCTAGGTCATCTTTTTCAAGCTCTTGCTTAAGGATTTTTAATTCCTGCTCGTTCAGAGCATAACTTGTGAAGATAATTTCTGCCCTGCCGCGAAATCCATAGCCTCCCTGCTGGATTCTTTCAGGCGCAGAGCGATATTTGAATTCAACAATAATAATTGGAGAGTATTTTCTAGCAGTTATATTCTTGAATGATTTTGGCAAGAGGCCTAAGTGCACATCTCTTATAGGCTCATATCTTCCCTGTCCGAGAATTGCCAATTCCAAAAGAGTTGTGTTAAATGCATTGATTAAAGAAGAGGTTGAAGATGCGCGCTGCTCAAGCTGTGATGCTGCCTTGAGATATGGCTTTATCCAGCGAGCGTAAAGCTTTACTGAATTTACCTGATTCTTAAGATAAATCTTCTCTATTTCAAATCTTTTTCTTAATTCCTGCTCTGATTCTTTAAGCCATTTTTCAAATTCTGAAACTCTTTGCTCCAAAATTCTTTTTACTCTTTCGTTTAAATCTAATTTTTTCAAGTCGTCAAGCGAGTTTGATGCCATAAAAGCATCAATGATTGTTACGTAATCATATTGCGCGGCCATTTGCTTCAAGCTTGTGGTGCCGCGCTTTGCAAAATCAACTTGGTCAAGCCAAATTTGCTTTAGAGCTAAAAGAGAACCTCTTTTTTTCGACTTGTCGCTATGCTTTAAGTCGTCATATGTTGAGAGGCGGATCTTGAATTCTTTTAAGTCATATATTATATTTAATATTGACTTGACAATTGTTCCTGATGTTGCAAGCATTTTCATTGCTTCTTCCTGCATTCTTGTCGCGCGCTGCCCCATTTCTCCGAATTGCGCAGAGCCAGTTGATGTTACAAAATTATCAATGAGCTTTTCAGATTTTTTATATTCCTTGTTTATGTAATCCACAATCCAGAAATATATCGGCTCTAGCGCCTGCGAGAAATTGTCGTAGACAAGAGTATGCTTTTCTATTGGATTTTTTATTCCGTTTAGCTTGAATGGATTTGAAACAAGTCTTTCTTTATCCAAATCCATGTAGTTTGATTCAACTGACTTGGCTTTTTCAGCAGCAGCCAGATAGCCTTCGGTTTTTGCAGTTGATTTTACTTCTGATTTTAATTCTGGAGAGCAATATACATCTGGGTTTATCGCTGCTATTAAATTATGTATGTCAACTGCCATTTTTCTGCCTCTTATTTTTTCCTATTATAAGGAATAAGAAGGTTTATTTAAATTTAAGCAAGAGGCTTGCTATTAAGGGCTTTTTCTTCTCTTTTAGCTTTAGCTAACTTTTTCCTTGCATGCTTTATTCTATCTCTTGCAATTCTTCTTTTATGATATTGCTCATTTGCATGACCTAATGTGTGGCTGTAAGCAGTTTTTGCAAGGCTTGCTAATCCTTTAATAGCAGACGATCTTGCTACATAGTCTAAAAGCTTTGCGCCTGACAATGCGGTTAATGTCGTAACTGCTAGTGAAGCAATATATTCAAAGTCTGTATTTGCGCCTGTTTGAGCTACATTTTGAGCTGTTTCTACAGCGGCGTTTATAGTATCATGAGCATTGCCTATAATGCCTTCTAATGATTGAGGCAAGTTCTTTGCCTTGTTAAGAACTGCATTAAGAATATTTGCGCCTGTAAAATAAGAGATTATTTGAGCAGATTTCCTTGCATTTTCAGCATAAGGGAACATCCTTTCTGATGCCCTGTTTATCAAATGTCCGGCTAAAAGGGCTCCTGAAATGCCTACTCCTTTTGCAGAATAGTCGTGCATTTCATTTAATCTCTGTATGTCTCCGCTGTAAAATATATTGGCAAGCCATTTCTTTATGAAGGACATTTGCTCTATTTCATTTAATTTGTCTGAGCTTGCAGCATAAGCTGTTAATGGCAGGGACACATATAACAATCTTGCTCCTGCTCTTGCTGTGTCATAAAGCTTGTCTTTTAGCTTATTAGACGCATTCTTTATCGGTTTTGTTATCATTCCTATCATGTTTTGGTGTTACTTGCGAGTAATTACTATTTTTAAATGTTTCGGTTAGCAATTCAGAAGATTTATTAATTAAAGATTGCTTTTTTTCTTATGATTAAAGGGTTCAAGATTTTTGGAGCCATATTCTTTTTATTGGGAATAAGCATAGTTTTCAACTTTTTTCAGGGCATTACTGGATTTGCAGTATATGAAAATGCAAATCTGAATATAGGATTTCTCATTGGCGCATGGTTTGTTTTAACTGGAATTCTATTGCTTGTTTATAGGAAAAAGCAAGAGGCAAATAAAGAGCATGAAAGAAAGTGAAAACATAAAGATAAAGCTATTGAGATTTATTGGAATTGCTTATTTTGTACTTGGCGCAATTGCCTTGTTGTATACTTCAAGAAGAATTACTGGATTTTCTGTTTTTGAAGGAATTTCTGGAGCGCCTGGCTTGATTTTAGGAGTTGTTTTGATTGTCATAGGCATTTTCGTGCTTATTTCAAGCAGGAGAAATAAAGATGGGGCTGTTTAGGAAAAAAGCCAGAGATGTTGATTTGACAAAGCTGGAAAAAATAGGAGTTTTAAAAAAGTCCAGAGAAATTGCTCTAAATGACTTGAAGATTGATGTTAATAAGGATAAAGTTGTTGATTTGTCTAGTAACGCGAGTTCGGAGAGTGCGCTTGGATTTTTGAGCAATCTTGCAGGCGCTGGGGAAGAAATTAAACGTCCTAATTCTGAAGGCGATATGCAAAGCTTGAAAGTAAAAATAGATGATTTGGAATACAAGCTTGATAGATTTATTGAAAGGCTTAGCAAGATAGAAGATAAGCTGGATGAGAGGTGATTATCTTATTTTGTTACTATATAAAGATAACGGATAGAAAGATTTAAATAGTAATTTTATATTGAAACTATATGAATTACACAAGAGAACAAATTGAAAAGATGGCCCTAATGGTTAGAGAATATCATAATATTTTTGCTTCCATTACACCAAAAGGTATGCCTGAAGTTGCTAGTCCTATTGATGAGATTCGTGCAGACTTATTGATTAGATGTTTTATTCCTAACTATAGATCTGCAACACCAGTTGAAGTGCAGAAAGAATTAAAACTAGATGAACCTATTTTAAGTAAATTAGAAGAAAGATCTAGAGAATTATTGAGCAAGCGTAAATAAATCAACAACCTTAAATAATTGAGTTTTCTTAGGTATTTATGAAAGATTTTTCAAAAGAAATAAGGGCTTATGCCTTGAAAAATGCCATTGAATTTGGAAAGGCTGATGCTGGAAAGATCATGCCGAAATTATTCCAGCATGGCTTGAAAAAGGAAGATATCGCTGAAGTTATCAAAGAGATTAAGAAAATAGTTCATGAAGTTAATTCTTTATCTGTTGAAGATAAGAAAAAAGCTTTTGCAGATTATGATGATGTTGTCAAAGTGAGGGAAGAAAGAGAAGAGCTTCCAGAGCTTGCTGAAGCAAAGGGGAAAAAATTAATCTTTAGGGCAGCGCCATTTCCTTCTGGAGCATTGCATCTTGGAAATGCGAAGACATTTATTTTGAATTCATTGTATGCTGAAAAATACAAAGGCAAACTGCTTCTTGTTATGGATGATACAATTGGCAGCGCTGAAAAACCCATTGACAAAGAATCTTATGAACTAATAACAGAGGCATTTAATTGGCTTGGAATAAAATATGACAAGAAAATTATTTACAAATCAGACAGGCTTAAAACTTATTATGAATATGCTGAAAAGCTAATTGATAAGGATAAAGCTTATGTTTGCCATTGCTTGCAGGAAGAATTGAGGAAGAACAGGGAAGAAGGAAAAGAATGCGGATGCAGAGTCTTGCCTTTGAAAGAGCAGTTTAAGAGATGGAAAGAAATGTTCCACATGAAAGAAGGCAAGGCAACTTTAAGAATAAAGACTGGAATGAATCATCCAAACCCTGCATTCAGAGACAGAGTTTTATTCAGAATCTCTGAAAGAGAGCATCCGCGAGTTGGAAAGAAATATCGCGTCTGGCCAAGCCTTGAAATGAGCTGGGCAATAGATGACCATTTACTTAAAATAACTCACATTATCAGGGGAAATGACTTGATGATTGAAAGCGACATGGAAAGATATATCTGGGATATTTTCAAATGGGATTATCCTGAAATAATTCATACTGGATTAGTCAGCATTGAAGACGCTAAAATTTCAAAATCAAAAGCGCAGGCTGAAGTCAAGAGCGGAAAGTTTTCTGGATGGGATGATCCAAGAACATGGAGCATTCAAAGCCTTAGAAGAAGAGGAATAAAGAGCGAGGCTATAAAGGCGTTTGTCAAGGAAATTGGCTTGAACAAGCAGAATATTATAATTCCAATTGAAAGCCTTTATGCAATAAACAGAAAAATGATTGACATTTCTGCAAATCGCTATTCATTTATTATTCAGCCAGTTAAGCTAAATATTATCAACAAGCCTGACTTGAATAAAATTCAATTGCCAATACATCCTGAAAAAACTGAAAAGCGCGAGATTTCTGTCGGAGATGTTTACATAAGCAAGGATGATTATGAAAAATTCAAGGGAAAGGAGACAAGACTTCTGCATTTGTATAATGTTAAAATAAAGGAGAAAAGCGAAGTAACTTCTGTTGAAAATAAAAATATACAGAAGATAAACTGGGTTTCAAATTATTTTGATGCGCGCGTTTTAATGCCTGACGGAAGCTGGGTTGAAGGCATTGCAGAAGAGAGCATAAAGAATTTGAAAAAAGATGAAGTTATTCAGTTTGAAAGAAATTTTTTCTGCAGATTCGACGGAGAAAAGAAAATAAATGGAAA
>CAYUCQ010000019.1:6028-10237 GCA_964443535.1 Candidatus Woesearchaeota archaeon | reverse complement strand
AAAATACCTTTCCTTATGCTTGTGTGGGTCTATTTTCATGTTCTTTATAGGCTTAATTTATTTTTATATTACCTGTATAAAACCTGTACACCTTTTACTAAGCTTAACAAATTTATACTCGCTCGGCATACATTCGGACACAAAAAAGAGTCCCACAGAATTAGACAAAATGTGCAAACGCCCGGACCAGGAATCGAACCTGGAAGTCCGTGAGGACCGCGCTTTCCAGGCGCGTGCAGTACCATTGTGCCATCCGGGCGTAGAATTAGCTTGTATTTGAGGTTTTATAAACTTTCCAAATAGCTCTTGACAAAAGGCCAGGATATTTTTGTCCAATTTTCTATTTCGTTATTTTTATCAGAGAAGATTTTATCTAATTCTTTAATTGTATAAAATGCTCCAGAATTTAATCCTTCTGATTTTTCTGCCTTTACTTCATTTGTTGTTTCTGCAACTGCGACAATGCCGAAATGAACACTGCCAAGACTGTTAGAGTCGTCATTAAGATAGCCTAATAGTTTTGGCTTTGGATAACTTTGCATTATTACTTCTTCTCTTAATTCTCGCATCATTGCTTTTTCTATTGGGTCTTTTGAACCTTCTTCTGTGTCTCTGTCTATGTGCCCGCCAACTCCTCCAGAATACATGTCAAGATATCTTACTTCTCTGTATTCTGAATTTTTGCTCGGCGTTCTTTTGTATAGAAATACTTCTCTTTTTTCAGGATTTACTATCCAAACATAAGGTATTATTTGTTTTAGGGAGCTGTTATTTTCCAAGCCATCACCTCTTGAATGATAGGAATGATTAGAAAGTATTATTGATATTATATCTCTCTCTTTGAAATCTAGGAATCCCTGAAATTCATTGCCTCTAAATAGTGTTTTCCTTTCTACAACTAATGCTTCTTTTCCCATTTTACTTAATTTCTACTTTAATTTGCACGCTTCTTGGAATTTGAAGCTTCATAATTGGGTGCAAGATTCTGTCTTCTGCGGGGATGTCTATTATTCTTCTGTGAACGCGCATTTCAAATCTGTCAAATGTAGCTGTTCCTCTTCCGTCAGGACCTTTTCTTGTAGTGACTTTAAGCTTGCGAGTTGGCAGAGGAATTGGTCCGCGCATTATTGCGCCTGCTCTTTGAGTTATTTCTTTTATCATGGCTATTGCTGAGTTTAGCGAGTTTATGTCTATGCTTCCCAGCTTGATTCTTACTTTTGCCATGAAAGATGGAGAAGAAATTGGTTTTTAAACCTTGCCTTGATTAACTGTGAGCCCCGCATGCCGCGAACGCGGGGCTCTTTCATCTCAGCCATGTGAGATGAATATGATTTAATTTGATGCAATTATTGATAAAAGAGGTTATTTAAGATTAACGATTTGCAAAGTAAGGGTTTATCCAAGGATAAACTATATAAAAAGAGATTGCGCATTTATATTTGATAAAAGAGGAAAATGGTTGCAAGCATATTCATAGAATTAAGCGTTATAATAATCATAGCAGTAATAGTAACTGCCTTGATGAGAATTCTAAGACAGCCAGTCATAATTGGCTATATTATAGTTGGGATTCTCGCAAGCCCTTATCTTTTCAATGTTATAAAATCAACTGAGATAATAACAACTCTTTCTGAAATAGGAATTGCAATCTTATTGTTCATGGTTGGATTGAATCTGAATCCTAAAGTTATCAAAGATGTGGGCAAAGTATCTCTTGTTACAGGTGTCGGGCAATTTCTATTTACTGCTGTTGTTGGATATGGAATAGCAAGATGGCTTGGCTTTTCTTTTCTTCCTGCACTTTATCTTTCTATAGCAATTACATTTAGCTCTACAATCATAATTACAAAACTATTGTCTGATAAAGGTGACTTGCATAAATTGTATGGAAAGATTTCTATCGGATTCTTAATTGTGCAGGACTTTTTGGCAGTTATAGCATTGATGATGGTTTCTTCCTTGATAAGCGGAAATTCTTTTGAGATTTTCTCTATTAGGACATTTTTGATGGGATTGGCCGCTATTGTTGTTCTTTTTGTCTTAAGCTATTTTTCACTTCCAAGAATAACCAAGCTCATAGCAAGGTCTTCTGAATTTTTGCTTTTGTTTTCTCTTGGATGGTGTTTTTTAATCGCCACTATTTTTGAAGCGCTTAGTTTGTCAATTGAAATGGGAGCATTTCTTGGAGGAGTTACACTTTCTCTTTCTCCTTATAGGTATGAAATAAACTCAAAGCTTAAACCTATAAGGGATTTCTTTATTTTCCTATTCTTTGTATGGCTTGGCGCGCAAATAGTTTTTTCTGATGTAAGAATGCATATTCCTACCATAGTTATTTTATCTTTGCTTGTCTTAATAGGAAATCCACTTATAATAATGACATTGATGGGCATTCTTAAATATAAGAAACAAACTGGATTTTTAGTAGGATTAGCGGGCGCTCAAATAAGCGAATTTTCTCATATTCTTATTGCGCTTGGAATTAAGGTAGGGCATCTTCAAAGCGACATGCTGTCTTTGGTTACCATGATAGGACTTGTGACAATTGCAGGCTCTACTTATTTCATCACACATGGAGAAAAGATTTATTTCATGATTTCAAGGTATTTGCCAATATTTGAGAGAAAATCCGCAGTTGAGAAAAAGGACAAAGAGAAGAAATATGATATAATATTATTTGGAGCGCATAGAATTGGCCATGATATTTTAGAAGAGTTCAAAAATAGGAAGAGTTCATTGCTTGTGGTAGATTATAATCCAGACGTAATAGAAAGATTAAGCAAAAAAGGATTTAATTGCATTTATGGAGATATATCTGATGTTGATTTGTTTGATGATATTAACTTGTGCGATGCCAAGATTATAATCCAGACGTAATAGAAAGATTAAGCAAAAAAGGATTTAAGTGTATTTATGGAGACATTTCTGATGTTGATTTGTTTGATGATATTAACTTGTGCGATGCAAAGATGATAATATCAACTATTCCTGACAAAGAAACAAATCTTTTGTTTTTAAGGCGCGCAAAGTTGTGCAATCCTAATGCAATTGTTTTGGTTGTTGCTAATGATACAGAAGAAGCTTTGGAACTTTACAGAAAAGGCGCAAGTTATGTAATAACTCCTAAATTTATTGGAGGAAGATATCTTGCAGATAAAATAGAATCTTACAAGTTTGACATAACCAAGTTTTCAAGGGAGAGAGAACAGCATATTAAGATACTTGGCAAGCTGAATGGCGATTAATTATTTTTCTTCATCTTCATCGCCTAATCCTTCTTTTCCTCTTGCAAGCTCTGACAATGTGTATATTACTCTGCATATAATTTCAAGCACAAATATAATTCCTAAGAAGAAAGCTATGTTTTCAAGAAGTGATGGCAATTCTTTTAGTTTTAAGAGGAAACTTGATGGCTCAAATGACTCTGGCGTAAGCAGGAAGATAGATAATGCTATGAATGGAAATAGCTTTGCCAATTCTTTTGATATTTCTTCATTGTAATAAGCAAGAATTCTTATTGCTATTATTGTTGCTCCAGAAACTGTGAGGAGTGGAATTATTGGCCTGTCAGAAGCTATTAGCAGCAGTATTATAGACAGGATTAAAAACCAAAGCAATATCAAAGCAGGCATAACTAAAATATATTCAATAAAATAAAAGAGAGTTGCAAAGAACTTCTTTGTTCCTGGGTGCTGTGAATAATTATACTTTCTTAGGTTTAATTTAATAAAATTCTTTTTTGAAAGAGTGGTATAAAATTTTAGAACAATAAGGGCGACAATGACTATGGAGATGGAGAATAAAAAGAACTTGATTGCCAAGAACGCGCCTGGAGAGAGATTTACAGATAAATCCATATATACCTTGTTTAAGGCATCTACGAAACTATCTATCACCCCCATGAGTTATTGATGTCTTAATAGTTTATAAATCCTAGGGAAATTGGTGTTAAATTTATATAATCCTAAAACTTTAAGGGTATATGATAGATATTAATCTTATCAGGGATAATGCTGAAATAGTAAAGGAAAGCCAGGAAAAAAGAGGACTTTCTTCAGATGAGGTAAATAATGTGCTTGAGCTTGATAAAAAGTGGAGAGAGCTGAAGAAAGATGTTGACGAGTTAAGAGCCAGAAGAAATAAGATTTCTGAAGAGATAAATAAGTTCAAGAAAGAAGGGAAGAAAATAGATATTTTGCTTAAAGATGC
>CAYUCQ010000019.1:0-5928 GCA_964443535.1 Candidatus Woesearchaeota archaeon | reverse complement strand
AAAGAAGCAGGCTCGCATGGCAAAGATACAAAGGGAATATTTAGAATACATCAGTTTGAAAAAATTGAGCAGTTTGTCTTTTGCAAGCCTGAAGATTCTTGGAAAGAGTTTGAATTGATTTTGAAAAATTCTGAGGAAATGCTGAAATTGCTTAAGATACCATTTAGGTTTGTTGTTTTGGCATCGCGCGATACAGGAAGAGTTCCTACAAAGACTATTGATTTTGAGGGATGGTTTCCTTTGCAAAAAGGATATAGAGAGCTGGGTTCATGCTCTAATTGCCTTGATTATCAGGCAAGAAGAAGCAATATAAAATATCAAGATAAGAACGAATTAAAATTTGTCCATACTTTGAATAATACTGCTATTGCAACACAAAGAATGATGGCCTGCATAGTTGAGAATTACCAGCAGAAAGACGGCTCTATAAAAATACCAAGCATCTTAGTTCGTTATATGAATGGCAAGAAAGAAATTAAGAATAAAATTGAGAGAAGAGTGAAATAACTATCTGTATTTTAACATTGTCCATTTTTCAATAAGCCATTTTAGAAATGCTGGAATTTTTCCGCCCCAAACAAAATTATTGTATTCTAAAACGCCGTTGTATTTTCCTAAGCTAATTACTAAAGCTGTTTTCTTTGAATTGTATTTTTTTAGCGGTTTTCTTTTTTCAAGTGCGAGAATATTTTTTGCAACTATGGATGCATGCTTTTCTGCATTTTGAGCTGTTTTTTCTTCTTTAACATCTATTATATCTCCTGCTGCAAATATGTTTTTTTTACCTTGAACTTGAAGATATTCATTTACTTTTATGTGATTATTTTCATTTAGAGCTTGCTTGAAGTTCTTGAGCATGAACTTTGAATTTAATTTTATTCCTGTTGACAAGAAAGCAATATCTGTCTTAATTTTCTTGCCTGTTTCTGTAATGTATGTTTTTCCTTCTGTTTTTTTTATTTTATCATTTAGCAATATTTTAACTCCTCTTTTTTCAAGGAAAGAAGTGGCATATGCAATTGTTTTTTTATTGTTCTTTGGGATTAAGTTATTCTGCAGCTGAACTATTGTTATCTTTTTGTTCTCATAATATGTGCATATTTCTGCTGCTAATTCAATGCCTACTAATCCTCCTCCTATGATTAGTATATTTTTTGCCTTTTCCAATTTCTTGCTTGATTGCTGCAAGTGCTTTGCTCGCGAGGCAATAACAACATTTTGCTCTTTTATTGGCAAGTCATAATCAGAGCCCGAACAGATGACTAAATAGTCATATTGTAGTTTTTTATTGTCTGCTATAATGTATTTTTCGTTTATTTCCTTAACACTTGCTACTATAATTCTTGCTTTTTTTAGGTAGCTTTTATGCAATGCCTGGACTTTTTTTAAGTGATTTGGGCTGACAATTGTTCTTAAAATTCCTGGAGTGTATTCAAAGTAGTTTTTTGTATCAATAAGAGTTGAATCAAATTTGCTTTCTAGCTCTTTGATAACATGAGTGCCTGCAAAACCTCCGCCTATGACTATAATCTTCTTCATTTTTCAGCTAGCCAAATGTCGTATAAAAACTTTGATGTTTATCATCAGCTTCTTTCTATTCCTATTTCTTTTTTCGCGCTTTGTATAATTATCTTGTTTTTGACCTGCCTTTTAATGCCGTTGTCAAGGGTTGCAATATAAACTCCTTCTTTTCCCTTTTTTATAAGCATTTCATCTACTTTTTTCTCTCCAAAGCCTATTTTTTTTACTCCCTTTGCGGAAAATAACTCAAGCCCTATTTTTATTGCAGTTCTCTCTTCATGCGAAAGCTCTTTCTTTGTCGTTAGATCTTTTAGTTCTTGGATAACCTCTCTTGGTATGACTACCTTGAATCCTTTTTCTTTTAATTGCGACAAGAAATCAATTTTCTTTACAAGGCATGAAATTATAAAACTGCTGTCTAATAGAACTTCCATTGCTCTTATGGCATAAATAACTATAAATAATCTTCTGTTTAGTTATTTTTATGGAGCTTGGAAAAGAGGAATGCGCTGATGCAATAAGTGTTCTTGAGCAAACTAAAAAAGCCTTGACTAATAAGGATGCAGCAAAGCTTAGAGAGCTTTCTAACAAGACTATTTCTTTCTCATGTTCTTATCAGGATGCTGGCAGTATTACATCTGCTGTCTTGATATATGCGCTTAGCAAATTAGTTGAGCGCAAAGACTACGATAGAATTGAAAATTGGGATGATTTTGTAGTTGAGTTTAATATTGCAATAGACAAAGCTATTGCAGCTTTGCGCAAGAATAACAGCGAGTTGTATGCTGCAAATATGCTTAATGCAAGGAAAATTCTGGAGTCTGTTTCTATAGATTTTGAGAGATACATTAAGGAAGTTTTGAGAAAAGCCTCTATAAATAAAGGAGGAAGAATTTATGAGCATGGCATTTCCTTGGGACAGACTGCAAATTTGCTGGGAATAACGCAATGGGAGCTGTTGGAATACACTGGGCAGGGAAGGACTGACATGAAATTCAGCGATACACTTGAAGTTAAAAAGAGAGCTAAAATGGCTGTGGAGTTCTTTGCATGAAAGTCTTGATATTTGATTCAGGGCCAATAATTAATTTGTCTTTAAACGGGCTTCTTTACATACTTAGCAATTTGAAGAAAGTCTTTAACGGGAAGTTTATTATTACAGAAGCTGTCAAGAGAGAAATAATTGACAGGCCTATAAAAGTTCCAAGATTTGAACTAAGTGCTTTGAAGATTCAAAATTTACTAGACGAGAAAGTAATAGGGCTTAGTGATTCTATAGGCATTGATAGCAAGCTGATAAAGAAAGAAAGTGCAAGAATGATGGGAGAAGCGAATGTTTGCGTAAGAGCAAAGAATAGAGTTGTTAATATTATAAGTGAAGCAGAAACTTCATGCCTTGCTTTGAGCGCAGAGCTAAGCAAGAAAGGTGTTGAGAATATAATAGCAATTGATGAGAGAACTACTCGCTTGCTTGGGGAAAAGCCAGAAAGCCTTGAGAAGATAATGTCTGATAGAATGCATGTTAATGTTAGCGTCTCTTGCAATTTAAATTCATTTAAGAATTTCAAGTTTATCCGCTCTACAGAGATTGTTTATGTTGCTTACAAGAAAGGTTTGCTTGGTGTCAAGGGCTCAAACGCGCTCGAAGGCGCGCTTTATGCAACAAAATTCAAGGGCTCTGCTGTCTCATTTGAAGAGATTGATATTTTGAAGAAGATGTAGTTTTTATATGGGCACGGAGGGAATCGAACCCCCGACTTCTGCTATCTCCAAGACTTTTCTGGAGGCAGAGATTATACCATTTAACTACGCACCCATTAAAAGACTCTGTATTTTTAGTTTAAAAACATTTATAAACAAAATAGCTTTTGTTTAGGTATGGCGAAGAAGAGGAGTGCAGCTGTAGAAGGAGATTACCGTTTAGAAAGCAAGCTTTTGGAAAATATGATAAAGCTTGAGAAAGTGCACACTGATTTGGCTGAAAAATTTGACAAGCTGACGAAGGAAATATCTGGATTATTGGCATTGTTTGAGCTTGCTGCAAAAAGTTTCTCAAAACAGCAGCCTGGAAGAGTTGACAGTGATAAAGAATTCTTTGAAAAGATAGACAAGCTTGTTGAGCAGAATAAAACAATAGCAAAGGGGCTTACTCTTCTTGAAGAGCACATGAGAAAGAAAATATATTCTCCTGCGCCTAATTCTGGAGAAGAGCAGGAAGTATCTGAAGAAGAGCAGATGAGACCAAGCAGACCTTTGCCGCGCTTTTAAAATGGAAAAAGAAGATTTGAGAACATTGTTTTTAGAGAGTTTTGTTGGATCTATTCTTTTTAGTATTTCTCCTCCAATTGAAGTAAAATCAGAAATAACTAATGTTGTAAAAGAAGAATATTCCCCAAGTATTTATAACGAGAGCACTGTTGGAGGAATGGAAACTATTGGACCAATGCATGACAATAAAATGTATCCAAGAGTTGAGAATGTTTCTGTAAGAGGAGGCATGCTTCCATCTCTTCCTTTACATGGTGAATCTTTTCCATATACTAGAAGGGCGACTCCTATGCGCATTCAGCCAATAGCTACTCCATCTCCTATGGCTGCAAGACTGCCTTTAGGCAGATTAATGATGTTTCTTAGTGATCCTAGTGTAGTGGGCATTGAATGTCCCGGACCAGGAAAAAATGTGCTAGTGTATAAATTTGGAGCAATTAATACAACTTCTATAGTTTTAAGCCAGGAAGAAATAGCTGAAATAATGAAAACTGTATCTGAAAGGACAAGAATTCCTCTTATTAATGGAGTTTTCAAAGCAGCTTTAGATAATATAATAGTTACTGCTGTAATTTCTGAATTTGCAGGCACTCGCTTTCATATTGATAAGATGCAGAGAGCCTCTCCTCATCAGTTTGGCTTTAGATAGAAACATTTTTAGAAGACTGAATAATTGTTAAGTAATGGATGAATTAATAGAAAAATACAATACAAAGAAAAAAGAGATAAAATCGCGCTTAAATGATTTTAAGAGTTTATCTGATAATGAGCAGTTCAAGGAATTCATGTTTTGCCTTTTGACTCCTCAGAGCAATGCGCAAAGATGCTGGCAGGCAGTTGAGGAAATTTCAAAATTGAGCGAGTTTAGCGATAAAAGAGTATTTGATATTTTACGGACTAAAACTCGGTTTCATGTGACAAAGACTAAAAGGATATTGAATGCGCAGAGCGAGTGGGATAAAATAAAGCCTTTTTTGGATAACAATAGCGGACTTGAGTTAAGAAATCTTGTAGCAAAAAATGTCAATGGATATGGATTGAAAGAAGCTTCTCATTTCTTGAGAAATATAGGAAAATCAGACAATAAAATCGCTATTCTTGACAGGCATATAATAAGAAACTTGTTTGCATTAGGTCTGATAAAGGAAGAAAAGATAAAAAATAGCAAGAATTATCTGGAAATTGAGCAAGCTTTCCTTAATTTTGCTCAAAGCATAGGCATTCCTTCTGACGAGCTTGATATTTTGTGGTGGAGCCAGGAGAACGGGGAGATTTTTAAATGAAAATCTTAGCTTTTGAGAGCAAAATATCTTTTAATTCTATATAGTCATTAATTTTAACGATCTTGTCATCAAATAGCCAGAAATCTTTCTTAATTTTTGGCATAAGTTTCAAGAACTTTCTATAAGGAATAGTAAATATCTGCTCTCCTTCTTTCATATTATATCTATATGCTTCCATTTCAAATTTTATATAATCTGATAAAGGAAAACTTATTACATGCACTCTTTGAATTATTGCTCCTCTTGATTTAGCATTCTTAATTGTTTCATACCACTCTTTATTTTCATCTTTAGAAACCTTGCCATCTTTTAAAAATTTCATAAAATCTTTTTTTTCTTGCTCAACTGAATAAGATTGAAGCAACTCTAATCTAAATGCATATTTCTTGAATTTATTGAAATAATCTTTCATATAATTTGAATTGAGATTTAGTATATAAAATTTACTAATACTAACTCTTAAATATAAGCGTTATTTATTTTTAATATGGCAAAGAGAGATATATGGGATATTATAATCTGGGTTTGCATGATAATTTTAATCTTATACGTAATTGCAAAACTTACTGGTTTAATTAATACGCCTGAATGGGTTAATTTAATACCCTTAATAACTTTGATATTTCTTGCTGGAGCATTTTATCAAAAAATAATGGGATTTATGGATAAGATGTATATAAGAACTGATTATTTTAAGAAGAATTTTGATAATTTAATTGAAAGACATGTTGAGTTTGATAAAAAACTTTTTGCATTAGAAAAACAGCAAGAAACATTTACTAAATTTTTAACAATAAAAAGAAAATGAAAAGAGTGATAGTTATATCTCTTGGAGGCTCCTTGATAGTGCCTGAAA
>CAYUCQ010000018.1:0-10678 GCA_964443535.1 Candidatus Woesearchaeota archaeon | reverse complement strand
CCAACATAAATAACATAATACCCATAGCTTTTCTCGCTCTCAAGACTGCTGCTTACAACATAAGCAAGCCCTCTCTTTTCTCTTATCTCTAAAAATAACCTTGAAGACATTCCATTTGCCAAATAAGCATCTAAAACTTCAATAGCCGGATAAATTTTATCACTAGGCAGCGGCGTATGAGTGCCAAAAACAAAATGCGCCTGATCAAGATTGCCTTTTTCTTCAGTGCTCTCTTTATTTTTCCTCACAATCTTCAATATCTTCTGCTCTTTCTTTCCAGCCTTGAAATTTTTCTCAAAATAATCGCAAACTTTAGAAAAATCCGCTTCTCCAACAATTGTCACAATATAATTCTCCGAGTTATACGCTTTCTCAAAAAAATCAGCAACAAAATCTCTTTCAAGATTAGAAATAGTCTCTTCGTTTCCTATAACTAACTCTCCAAATGGCTTCTCAAACATATTTTTTTCAAGCTGGTCAAAAACACTTCTTCTTGGATCATCATGATACATTTTTATCTCCTCTAAAACAACTTTCTTCTCTTTGTCAAATTTCTCTTTGTCAAATTTTGAATTATTGAGCATATCTGTCAATATATCTAATCCTGCAAACAAATGCTTTGAAGGCATCTTAAACCAAAAACTTGTAACTTCGTGAGAAGTAAATGCATTTAATATTCCGCCTTTCTTCTCAATTTCTCTTGAAATATCTTCATGAGTTCTTGTCTTTGTGCCTGTAAAAACCAAATGCTCAATAAGATGCGCAATTCCCTTTATTTCGCTCTTTTCATAAGCCCCTCCAAACCTATTCGTTATGCTGACGCTCACAATTGGCAAGTCTCTTTTCTCAAATAAAACAGTTATCCCATTCTTAAGCTTCTTTTTAAAGAATTCCATTCTAAATGAAAAAGCAATTTGTTAATAAACCTAACTAAAAGGAAGATCTTCAGCCCTAACTACCTTAAAGCCCGTTTCATTTGATCCCAAAACATCAAAAGTATATTCAAAGAAAGATTCTTGTCCCTTATTCATTTTATTGCTCGCTCTCACAAACTCTTGTTTATATAGGCCCTGAAATAATCCAATAGTCAAGATCTCCTTCAACAACACCCAATAATTTCTCAAACTCAAAATAAGATAATTTTTCTTTTCCTGCTCTCATATATAGCCCTGTTTCTTTCATATATAATTCCATAAACCTTTAAATATCATTTCATTAATAAAAGTTATGCCAGTCAATCCAGGACATGAATATATTGCAGCTGAGAAGGAATATCTAAATGCTCAGACACTAGATGAAAAGATTAAATGCCTTGAGCTAATGATTAGAACTTCTCCAAAGCACAAATCAAGTGAAAATCTTCTAGCAGGCTTAAGGCTGCGCCTTAAGAAATTCCTTGAAAAAAAGGAAAAAAACAAAAAAGTCGGAAAAACCTCTCTAAGAGGAATAAGAAAAGAGCATTTCCAATGCGTTCTTGTCGGCTTGCCAAGTTCAGGCAAATCTTCCCTGCTTGCAAAGCTAACTAATGCAAAGCCAAAAATTTCATCGCATCCTTTCTCTACAAAAGAGCCAGAAATAGGAATAATGGATTACCATGGCGTAAAAGCCCAGATAGTTGACCTGCCTTCAATAGGCTCTGAAAATCTTGATCAAGGAATAATAAACAACGCAGACTGTCTGATAATTGTCATAGAATCTCTTTCTGATTTAGAGAAAGTCGCTCCCTATATGGAAAAATCATCTGGCTCTAAAATAACAATTATCAACAAGTCAGACCTATTGTCACAGGAAGAACAGCGCAAATTAGAAGCAACTCTAAAAAGCAAGAAAATAAACGGCATCTTGATATCCACATTAACGAGCTATAACATAGAGCAATTAAAAGGAATTATCTTCTATCACATGAAAGTCATTAGAGTTTACACAAAAGAGCCTGGAAAGCAAGCGACAAAAGACCCATTAGTAATGAAAGAAAATTCAACAGTGAAAGATGTCGCAGAATCAATCTTAAAAGGCTTTTCAGAAAAAATCAAGGAAACCCGAATCACAGGCCCTTCATCAAAATTCTCAAATCAAAAAGTAGGCTTGAATCACGTCTGCAAGGATAAAGATATCATAGAATTTCACACGCGCTAATAGATATTTCTCAACTTAATAATCAATTTAAATGAAATTAAAGCCCTATTAGAATGAAAAATAGAAAACCTATTTGGGCAATAGTCTCTTTGATAGCATCTATCATATTCTCAGCAATCTTATATTCTTTAGGTGTGGCAATAATAAACGAAAATATCTATATAGCGCTCATTACTATTTTAACTGGAATTACATTGCTATTTTTTGCATATTATGTATTTCAAATAAAAATTAACGAAGATAAAATAAAAGAATTAGAAGAATGGAAAGAAGCAAAGGAAGAATTATTAAACACTCTTAAAGATATAGTGATACTAAAGAAGGTAAGTAATTTATAATGAATAAAAAAGGAAAATTTACATCATCAGATGCGTTAGAAATAGTTAGAATAGCAGTAATATTAATAGTAGGTTATATTATAGTAAAGGCTCTCCTTTCAGCTATTTAAAATTCTTCCTTATTGGCGCAATTATCTCCTCAAGCGCAAAAGCAGCAGAATTTTTCAAGTCAAGAGGATGTAGCTCGCCCTTGCTGTAAATATTTTCCAATTCTTCATAATTATTTATATCAAGGTCTCCTCCAAATTTCTCGCTCCTAGCAATTTTTAGCATATCCTTCAATGGAAAAATAATTAATCTACAAATCTGCAAAATAGGATTATCCTTGATTTCTTTTTCAGGGCAATAGGCATTTTTCATTGTCTTTTTTATTTCATCATAAGAATCGACAACAGAAATCCCAGAGCCTTCAATAGATTTAGACATCTTCTGCCCAGGACCTTTTAATGAAGTTATGAGTGGAGTATGAAACGCCACAAATTTATGATTTAATATATTCTCCATGTCTTTTCCAATCATATGAACTTTTCTTTGCTCCATTCCTCCAAGAGCAACATCAACATTCAAATGCTTGATGTCTGCAACCTGCATTAAAGGATACCATAATTGCGAAATTGTTGCATTATCAACATCTCTCGCAATTTCCTGCATACTTCTCAAGCCCCTATTAATAGTTGAGCTTTGCGCCAGTCTCATCACATCAATTTGATAATCTTTCTCAAATTCAAAATCACTTCCAAGCATAATTTCTGCCTTTATCCCAATTGCCTTTATAGTCTTCTTCCACGCCGTAACTTCCTTTTGTATATCCTTCTCGTCGCCTTTTCTATTTAGCAAAGCATGTATGTCTGCCAAAAGAATTTTGACATGAAATCCTGCTTTTTCAAAATCCATAAGCTTCAGAATAGTCACGAAATGCCCTAAATGCATTGGTCCTGAAGGTTCATATCCGCAATAAACAACTGGTTTCTTTTTCTTTCCCAGCAATTCCTTCATATTATCCTCGCTGATAATCTCAACGCTATTCTTCTTAATCAATTCAAATCTTTCATTAGTATTCATCTGCAAACAAAACTATAATTCAATTTAAATCTTTCCAAAGAATCAACTCCAATAAAAATAATCAATAAATCTATTGTCTATTCCTATGACACTGCCAGTAATACTTCCCTCTCCTGAACTTCCGCTATTACTGCTGCTTGTCTCAGAACTTCCACTGCTTCCAGAACTCTCGCTAGTTTCTGTACTTGTTTCAGTATGAGTTTCTGTGCTTTCTGATGTTGTGCCCTCTTCAACTGAAGGCTGCTTTCCTTCAAATGGCGTACCCTCAAATCCCTCTGGAAACTGCCTAAACTCACCTTCACGTTCTCTAAATTCCCTCTCTCTAAATTCTCCTTCTCTTCTCATTCTATTTTCATCAAAATTCCTTTGTTTTTCGCCCCATTCATTCATAATTTTCTCACAGCTCTCTCTTGTAAATGCCTGTGCTTCCTGGCATGGCGGAGGCCATCCTCCATGATCTCCCCTATTTTCTTCTCTAGATTCTCCAAAATCCTCTAGAGCACTATCATAACACTTTAGTCTTTCTTCAGGATTTTCAATTCTTCTGCAATCTCTATTAATTCCAGGCCCTCTATTTGGTCCTCTTCTATCTCCAGCTTGCTCATTCATTATCTCTTCACATTTTCTAGGGTCGTTTCTATGCTCTCCAGTGAAGCCAGCATCAATGCATTCTTGTGGTGCGTTTTGCTGGAACATAAACTTGCCGCAATCTCTATGATCTTTCAAACCAGCATCAATGCATTCTTGTGGTGCGTTAGCTTCAAACATGATTCTTTCACACTGTTCTCTTGCTTCTCTTTCATTGCTAAAATCAATCTTTCCACTTCTTACTGCCTCTTGGCATTCTTCTGGAGCATTTGCTTCAAACATTACTTTCATGCACTCCCTAGGGTTTTTTGCTCCTGCTTCTCTGCACTCTCTAGGCATATGAAATTCAAACTGATCTTCTTCAACATCTCCTTCCAAATCTTCAAAAATTTCCAGCAAATAATCAGGCAAAGAATCTTCGATTCCTTCTGTAGCTTCATCCATAGCCTCACAAGAATTCTCATCTCCATCCTCGCATTTGGCGGCTAAAGGTGCGACAATACTGCATCTATCTGCAAATGGTTTGTTAATATCCTCCAATTCAAAGCATCCGCATTCTCTTCCTTGAGTCCTAAAACACTGCTGCATTACTTCAGCAAATTTTCTGGCAGCATTTCTCTGCTCTTCAGTTAAATCCTCATCCAGCTCTTTCTGCCATTTAGGAGAATCTCCTTTAGCACTGCATATCCGGGAATATTCATTAGGATCCAACTTGGATAACTGCTCGCATAAATCCTTTATCTTGGCAGCAATTTCTGCAGCAGCCTCAATTTTATTTTCTCTTTCTATTATATCGTCAACAAAATCTCCTCTATCATTGTCAGAAATCTCGCTCTCGAAATCTCTGACAGCCCTTCTTATCGCCCTAGAACTTCTTTCTGCGTCATCTCTCTCTTCAGGTGCAACCTCTTTTTCCAAATCATCTGCGAATTCCCTATATTTCCCTAATGCAATTTTTGCATCTTCGACATTTCCAGCTTCAATCATTGCCTTTATCTCGGAAATCTTTTCCTCTCTATTCTCCAAATCACTTCCAAATCTATCAAAAAATTCATCAATAAAATAAAACGCGCTGTCAGGAGTAATTCCCGCGTCATGTTCTAATTCTGCCCCGCCCTCAGCATCAACTGCCTCTTCCTCGCCAACATCATCTGGCTCGGCAGTTGTTGGAATATCTTCTTGTGCAAAAACTCCTGCAATTAAAATTCCAAATAAAAGATATACAATTAAAAATAAACCTACGCCTCTCTTTCTCATAATTTATATATACGTTAAATGTTTTTAAATATATCTAAAATGAAAAAGCTCTCATTCACTCTCGCAGTTCTTGGAATGTTCTCACTGCTTCTTTTCTTCAATCTTCCGCCTAAAACAATTAACTCGCCAGAAGAATTGAGTAATATGAATGCAAATCAAAAAATCTTAGTAGAAGGAAGCATAACCAAAGAAACCTATTACAAAAATTACAAGCTTCTTTCCTTGGATAATGAAATCCAATTAAAATGCGACCTCTCATGCCCAAACTATCTTGGCAGGAACATCTCTGCTCTCGCAGTGCTAGAAAAATACAATAATAAAGACTATTTGAAAATCTTGCAAGTCAATTTGCTAAATTAAAATGTTATTTGAGATAATCGCTCTATTTGCAGGAATTCTTGCAGGCACATTCACAGGATTATTCCCTGGAATTCATGTTAATTTAGTCAGCGTCTTTCTTCTCTCTCAATCATATCTCCTTTTGCAATATGTTCCTGGAATTTCTCTAGTCGTTTTCATAACTTCAATGGCAGTCACTCATTCTTATCTTGACTTCATACCTTCAATATTCTTAGGAGCTCCAGATGAAGATTCGTTCTTGTCTGCTCTTCCAGGACACGAAATGTTACTAAAAGGACAAGGCCATAAAGCAGTTGTATTCACTCTTTATGGCTCACTAACAGCTCTTCTAGTAATACTAATATTTATCCCTATATTCATCTTCGCACTTCCCAATTTTTACAGCTTAATCGCTGCAATAATTCCATTTATCCTTATTTTTATCTCACTATATCTGATTTTTTCAGAAGAGAATTTCTTAAACTCGTTGGTAATATTCCTGCTCGCGGGATTTCTCGGCTTGATAACTTTTAATATTCCTGTAAAAGAGCCTCTTCTGTCATTGCTCACTGGCTTATTCGGCTCTTCAGCCCTAATAGTAAGCTTGAAAAATAAATCTTCTATTCCAAAGCAAAAAATTCTTCCAATAAGAGAAATAAAGCTTCCAAAGAAAGAATTTTTTAAAGGAATGCTCGCAGCTTCTATCTCCGCTCCATTGTGCTCATTTCTTCCAGGAATTGGTTCAGGCCACGCCGCAACAATTGGCTCAGAAATAATAAAACAAAGCAGGGAATCATTTCTTTTCTTAACAGGTGCAATAAATACAATTGTCATGGCTCTTGGCTTTATTGCACTATATAGCATTGATAAAACAAGGTCTGGTGCAGCAGTTGCAATAAAAGAAATCCTAAAATCCGTCTCATTCAGTGATTTAACTACAATAATATTCACAATATTCATTTCAGGGTTAATTTCATTTGTAATAGGAATAAAAGCTTCAAAGCTTATGGCCAACAACATTAATAGAATAAATTATAAAACTCTCTCAATAATTACTTTAACAATTTTATTAATAGTTAATTTAGTCTTCTCCAATTTCATAGGCATTTTAGTTTTAATAACATCGACTTCATTGGGAATTTTTGCAATACTCTCAAATTCAAGAAGAATTAACTTAATGGGTTCTCTCCTAATCCCAACTATTATATTTTACTTGATTCTATAATATAACAATGTTTATAAGAAATAAATCAGAACCGATATTATGGAAAAAGATTATCTGCTTAAAGCTGTCCAGTCAAGAGTTCCATTAACTCAATTGGAAAAAATATTAGACACAAGTCCTGGCTTCATAATAAGAAGATTGAAAAGGGAATATCCAAGAGAAAAAGATGCTCTAAAGTTTTATCAAGAAGAATATGAAAACTGGAAATTAGAAAGAGATAGAGAAGAAACAAGAAGAGCAAGAGAAGCAGTAAAATCTCCTTATAAAAAATATCACACTTTATGAATCTAAAAATGCTCTCAATCCATTGTCAGAAGAGGCATCTTCATAACCTTGGCAATACGTTCTTTTCAAAATTTCTTCATTGCTTCCAAGAGTGCCAATTTCAAGCGTTCTTCTAGGATGCATATAAAAAACATCTTCCTTTCTCTCAACTTCCCTGCCAAAATTAGAAAGAAAATTCTTCTTGAATTCCTTTGTCTGAAACTTAAACCAAAGGCCAAAAACTTTTCTTACAAATCCGTCTGTCTCTCCGTTGCTGATGACAACTACTTTTCTTGCTCCTTCTTCAAACGCCTTCCTTACATTATCTCCCAGCAGCCCATTATCATACGTATCTAGATAATCTCCCTCATCCAGATGAACTCTCTTTCCATAGCCAGAAAAAACAGGAATGCTTTTAGAAGCTCTCATCAATTGAAAAATATCCCTCTCGCCACTATTTGCAAGAAAATATTCAAGCTGTCCTGTTTTTGCATTTGTGGCAGAAATAAAAAACCTCGTCTTCTTTGAATTTAATCTGTCCAAATCCAAGCGCTCTTTTTTCTTAAAAATTTCATCAACTAAATAGTCTATGTCAAATATTCTCCAAAATCTATATAGATTAATAACTCTCCTGCTGCATAAATCTCCTTCCCATGCTCTTCTAAGCTGCTCATATTGTCCAGACAAATAATAAGAAAAGCTACCCACTCCTCCAGAAGAAGCAATTCCTATAGACGGCTCTCTAACGCTGAAATTCTCTCCCAATGCTAAAAGCACTCCAGCGCCATAGGCGCATCTCATGCCTCCACCTCCAAGAACAAGCGCAAGTCCTTCATCCATAAAGCATATAAAAAATTTTGATTTAAAAGCATTTATACAGAGAATAACATCTATTCCCAAGAATTAGTAATTTTTCGCAAATCTTTCCCTATCTTCAAGAATTTCTTGGAGATAAAATTCCAAAGTCTTCTTTTCATTAGAATGATCTTCATCAAATCCTGCATAAAAAATATCTCCTTCAAGATCTTTAGCTTCTTTCACCAATTCAAATATTTGTTCTAACCTCTCTCTTCTATATATCTTGTCTCCCATACTCTCAGTTTTTACTAAATATCCTCCATTAACCAATCTAACAACATTCAAATCACAATATTTCTTGCAGCCATCCATAGATAAAAATATTAAAATCTTCTTTTTAAGCATTGCTAAACTAAAAGAACATAGCTAAAACCATTTCTTAAGCATCTCTTGCTTTTCAGAATCTTTGCCAAATATTGAATGAATATAGCTTTCTGTCAGCTCCAAGTTCTCCACTAAATACGGGCTGGCTTGATAGTCTCTTGCCAAATCAAGCGCTTTCTGCATGTATTTCAGGATGCTTCCTTCTGAAATTGTAAATATCAATCTCCCTCCGCATTTATTGCATTTTCCATTAAGCGGAGGCCTTCTATACTTATCATTGCAGCTTACGCATCTAAACACCTGCATTGAAAACTTTCTCAAATTTCCTCTAATATCTCTGATAAAATGCCTTTCTATGACAAGTCTTGCTACATCATTCACATCAACTGCTCTTATCTTCTTGCACAAATCCATCTGCTTCTCAACTTTTTCAGCCATTGTCGGCAATATTTTGTAAGCAGAATTAACTATACCTGTATTGAAATCAATGCATCCATGAGTAAATTTTATGCCTGAAAAAACATTTCCTCCTTGCTTCATCCTTGTCCTGACTGTCTCAATCTTTACTTCAGAAGAATGCTTCTTCTGCTCTGCTTTTTCATACAAGTCTAAAGGATATTTCTCAAGTTCAAAATCCAAAATTTGATCATCAACATCTCCTGCTCTAATTCGAGTGTTTAAAACTAATGGTGCGTCTTGTGTGCCTCCTCTATGAGCAGGCAAAAAGCTCCTTGAAAAATTAAGAAGCAAGTCCATTAAAAGAATAGCGGCGCATTCATCTCCATCAGCATCTCTTCTCATGGCGGCATGCATGAAAGGACTTGCCAAAAAAACTTGTGTTTTTGAAAATCCTATAATTCTCCCTACTGTTGCTGTGCAGATATGCGGCGCAATGCAGACAACAAGTTGTCCTACAACACTTTTCTTGCCCGCCAAGTTAAAAAAGCGACCAACTTTGTATAGCTTGTCAAGCTCGTCATCAACAAAATTAGAAATCCTAAAAAAGACATCGTCAGCTCTATCATCAAGACTTTCAGGGCAAGAAGGAAGTATTATATCATGTGGAAAAAGTTCAAGCACCTGATTATCATTCTCCAAATCTTCTCCATTAATATCCTGCGTATATCCCATCTCCTTTAATTTTTCTATGCTCACTCCTATCTCAAGAGGCTTGAAGTGCGTCAACACCATTTCAGTCATGTCATATCTTATTGTTCCATCTTTGTTTACATTCAAATTATGCTTTGCCCTAAGCAATCCCTTGGCAAGATGCTCGCAGCTATGATCTTTATTGCTTGTTCCTCTTACTCCTTTCACAATTGGAGCATCTTCTATCCTTACTCCGCTAATGTTCTTAGCATCCTCAAAATATTCTCTTATGTCAATTCTTCTCTCAACATAGCGTTCGTTCACGTCACTATTCTTTTTGCAAAACTCCTTGCATTTAATGCACCGAGTATAAGCATTCTCTATCTTGCAGTTAGGGCAATAAAAATTAGGAAATTCTGCCTTAATGCTTCCTATTTCCATAGCTGCCTGAAAGCTTCTTAGCCTTCCTCCTTCAGCTCCAACAGGAAACAAAACATGGGGGCTTCCCACAAGCTTTCTTGATTTTGCCTTCTCAGGCCTGCCCATTCTTGCTCCAATAAAAGTCCCTGATTTGTCCTTAACTTTAACAAGGGAAATCTCATTCACAATTTCTAAAACACTCTTGCCAGCCGCCTCCTTAATCTTCACAATGGCTTTTTCCATCTCCTCTTCAAAGTTATTTAACTCATTAATTCCAAAATTAGCTAATAATGCCCTGCTAGTCTCTTCTCCAAAAACAATATGTTCTATTCCAACTTTATGCTCGCACCCTATTAATTCAAGGCTTCTCTTTCCCCTCACAAACCTTTCTCTTTCTGATTTTGTATAAGAAAGAATAAGTTTATTGTCTCCAATCTTGCCATGTGCAACAAAATCAATTAATGCCAAAAAGCCATCATAGTCAATTTCTTTCCAATAAAAAATAAACTCTGGATGCAGGGGAATATTGTATTTTTCAGATAAATTAAAAGCTGTTTCAAAATTAACACTGAACTTATTCAGCTTTTCCTTGCCTTCTGAATTTTTATCAAGCTCAAGCTCCCACCACTCTTCACAATATCCTGGTTTTAACAACTCATAATTTCTGTTAATTACATCTCCAAATGAAAAAAGTATATCTCCAAGATAAATAATTTCCTCAACATTATCCTTATTTTTCTTCGCAGATTCAACATCTCTGACTTTTATTACACTGCCA
>CAYUCQ010000017.1:0-10907 GCA_964443535.1 Candidatus Woesearchaeota archaeon | reverse complement strand
ACAGCTCCCAAACTTTCCTTTCTGCTTTCCTTGGATTAATGAGCATTTCTAGCATTTTTCACCTCAATTATAAAATTCATTTAACATATTGATTATTCAACTGCGTCTTATAATTCTTTCTATAGTTGCCTCAACAAATGATCAAAGAGTTTGATTTTGATTTAAAATTGAAGATTAAGACTAATGTCTAACTTCAGCACTTCTTTCATCTAATTTATCAATTTCCGCCTTTGTCAGTTCCCAATCAAACTTAATCAATTTTTGTACAAATTGATTCTCTTTATTCAACTTAAAAAGTTTCGCATTTCCTATAGTTCTAGTAGGTGTAATTATTTTTTTCTCCAATAATTTATTCCAAATCTTGGTAAATGAACTCCATCCCACTTTAGCTCCTCTAGCTACTTCAGTCATACTATAATCAAACCCTTCTCCATCTATTAAAAAATCTAATATCTTTATATATGGCGAACTACCAAAATATTCTACAAAAATACTCGTTGTTTCTTCTCCAAATTCTCTCTCTTCATTTTCTTCCATAATTTTTCTAACTAAATAGGATTTATAAATATTTCTATTTTATAATGCTAGGTTAATATTTAAAGAATTACTAAATTGGAGTTATAAATAGAAAAATATAAAAAAGACAATCATTCTAATGATGCATGGAAAAAATTGAGGACGAAATAAAACAATTCATCTTAAGGAAATTAGCAAGACATAGAATTTGGATGCACAAACATACCAGCATACATAATCTAAGAAAGGGTCTTCCTGATTATTTAAGAAACAGAAAAGAATTAAAAAAAGTAATAAACGACTTGCTAAAAGGAGGATTTTTAATATCAAAGCCAACTCATTATGGTTTAGAAGTTTCTTTAAATATAAAAAAGAAATTGAAGATTTTATAAGTCGAACAGATTAATCTAATTCTTTAAGCCCCACTATTCATCTGCTGAATAAAACTATCAAGCTCTCTTTGATAAGCTTCTAACTGGTGTGAAATCTGCAATCTTGCCTCGTTAAGCTTGGAAATTTGCTCCTCAGCGATTTTAAGGCTGTCTTTAGGGCTTTTTTTGACAACCACGCCTGCACCAACTTCAACAAACAAGTTATCAATATCTTTTATATCTGTCTTGATATAAACTCTTTTCCCAAGAGAAGATAGCATTTCTGTTTGCTTGGAATCAACAATAGTTTTCAAAGTTATCTTAAAATTCTCTAATTCAACAATCTCCATTTCAATCATCTGCAAGTTTGCTTCAAGCTGCCTTGCTAGCTGCTCAATATTCGCAATTTCAGCAAGTTTTTCCTGTTCCATATTTTATCCAAATGTGGTGCTGTTTTAAATGTTTGCAAAAAGAGAAAAATTAATAAAAAGAAAAAAAGAAAAAATTAAATTTTATTTATATGCAAGCGCCGTTGCTGCAAGTAATAGTCGCATTTGTCCCACAATTATAGCTATTGCCTACGGCAAGCGTCCCACTACAATAATATTCAAATAAAGCAGTACTATTTACACAATAATCAGTATTGCTATAAGGATTATTATTTAGATAACCACTTACAGTGCCCTGTACATAAATAACATGTCCTCCATCAGAATCGCTGCATGAATTTTGGTTTCCACAACCATTATCAACAACACCATTGCAATCATTATCTTTTGCATCTCCACATATTTCAGTAACAGGTGTTCCAGGTGTGCATGAAACTTGATCATTTACACAAGTTGAACTTCTTTGACAAGCTCCAACTCCGCAAGTTGTAGAGCCAGATACACAGTTAGCTTCGCTATTATCTGAAGAACTTGAGCATCCTGTATCTCCTTTTATAGAACCATCTCTGCAAGGTCTCCCTGTAGTGCCGTAATCGCATCTTCCATCTCCATCATTATCAACCCTATCACTGCATTGAGTAGAAGGCCCTAAAGATGGGGAATTTTTAGCTAAACTAATTCCCGCAATAGCTAATAAAGCAATAATTACTACTATTATAATTATAGCCTTATTAGAAATTTTAGCATTATTATTCATCCTCTTTTTACCTCCTTTCACTAATATTATAATACAAAATAAGAGAATTTTAATATATATATATCGTTATCAAATATCAATCTTCCAAACCCACAATCTTTCCATAAAAAGCTTCTTCTCACCAACAACTTCTTTTCTAAATCCTTGCTTATCCAATATTTTATTTATCTTTTCCAAAGGCGTCAAAGACGAAACAACAAGCAGTATAATTCCTTTATCATTAAGATGCTTTTTAGCATCTTTTAAGAATCTTGCAATAATTTCATCTCCTCTTTTTCCTCCAGATGTAGTTCTTGCGCTCTCGCTATCTTCCCTCTCATCATAGGGAAGATAAGGCGGATTAAAAACAATTAAATCAAACTTTTCATTAACGTTTTCAAACAAATCAGATTGAATTGCGTCAAGCCCTTTTTTCTTTAAAAATTTAATAACCTCGTAGCCAATATCTGCGCATAAAACACTTTTTGCTCCAGATTTCAAGGCAGCTTTTGCTTGAATCCCGCTTCCAGAGCCAATATCAAGAACTTTCCTGCCTTTTGCGCATTTAGCAACTTCATTCTCTAAAAGATGAGAATCTTCTCTCGGCTCGTAAATCATTTTTAATTAAGAATTTTATCCAGCAATTCCTGCCCATAGAAAATCATAAAGATTAATCCTCCAATAAGCAGCAAAAGTATGAGAATCAGGAAAATAATAAGAAATGTTCTTTTTCCGCTTCCTGTTTTTATAACAGGAGTCTGCCTTATATCACTTAATCTTTTAGGATAAGCAACTTGTGAAGGATTTTGAAATTGCTGCGGAATCTGCTGCGGAATCTGCGGAGGCGCAGGCATTGGCAATCGCGCTCTTTCTGTTTCAGGATTTGAAATTGACATTGCTCCCTGCGTAAGACTTTCAGCAGCTTGCTTTACTTCAATAGGATTATATCCTGCATTGATAAAACTCTGTATAGCTTTCTCCAGACTTTCTCCTCTTGCAAGCGCGTTTTTCAGCCCAGCTATAATGTCTTCTCTCATCTAAAAACAATTTCCTCTTTCCATTTCAAATGTTAATTTTGATTATAAATTTATGCACTGCCCATTTTGAGCCAAATGAACAGTCTTGTCCATTTTATATCCCATTTCTTCTGCTAATCTTGCTCCTGCGCTTGTTTTCTTCAAATCTCCATGAGATGGAATAACATGCTGCGGCATTGTCAGTTTAATCAAATCTCTCAAGTCTTCCCGCCCGCCGTGGCCACTTACATGCACATTATCAAATATTCTGGCCTTGAATTTTCTCAGTCTTTTTTCCATTTGCTCTTTGTTAAGCTCATTTATAGGAGTAGGAATAGTTTTTGAGGAAAATATTAGATGATCATCTTCTGAAATTTTCAAAGGAAGCTGTCCGCGGGAAAGTCTGTCAAGAATAGAGCCAGGCTCTCCCTGATGCCCTGTGCAGACAACAAGATACCTTTTTTTATTGCTGTTTACCCTCTTCATGGCTTTTTCAAGCTGTCTTCTGAATGTAAATAATCTAATATCTCTCATGAAAGGGCATTTGCCGATATTGTTTGCAGCAGTTACATATTTATTCAGGCTTCTTCCAAAAAAGATGACTTCTCTTCCAAGCCTTCTTCCAAATTCAGTTATTGATTTCAATCGCGCAATATGCGATGAAAATGTCGTGACAATCATTCCAGAATTTCTATTGTCTGTTGTAAAGAAGACATCTTCCAGCAACCCTCTGGCAATTTTTTCTGAAGGAGTTTTCCTGTCATCAGGCGCGTACAAACAATCAACAACTAAAGCCTTGATTCCCTGTTTTGCCAATTCTCTTAATCTATGATAATTAGGCGGCTCTCCAAAAACAGGCGAATTGTCAAGCTTGTAATCATTCGCATACAAAACAACGCCTTCAGGAGTATGAACCGCAATTATAGCGCTCTGAATTGTAGAATGAGTCATGTTGATAAATTCAACTTTATAGCTTCTGTTTCTTCCTCTAATCATATAAGAAGCATTTGGATTTACAGAAACTATTTTATTTCTAATCTTGTTGTTTTCGTCAGCAGTAAGCAGTTTTAGCACTTCCATTGTGAAGGGCGTTCCTACAATATCAGCGTTGTATCTATAAGCGTTATATTGCAATGCTCCAACATGATCCAGATGCGCGTGCGAGATAAGCAATGCTCTTGCTTTTTCTCTCAAGCCTTTCTTTTCAAGATACAAATCATCAGGCAATGCGCCTAAATTTCTCATGCCTCTTTCTGTAGGTATTTTCTCGCGCTCTGCAACACTAACAACAGCAGGCAGGAACAATCCAGAATCAAAAATTATTGCGTCATCACCTGTTTCAAGCACAGTCATGTTCTTTCCAACTTCACTATATCCTCCAACGCAATGTATCTTCATTTACTTTTCAAACAATTAAGGTTTAAATAGGTTTTCTGTAGTCATTCACAAACTATAAATACGCTTTTCACTATAGAATAAAATGGCCGAATATACAAAGCTTGATTTGCACAATCATCACAAGAAGCACAGGAACATTCTTTACATGCTCGTAGTCCTGCTCCTCGTTTTTCAGCTAACTTCTTTTGTATTCATGAGCATTCAGTTTATAAAATTAAATACCACTTTGGAATTTGAAACAAACAGGATTGAAAAAAATCTTACAGGGCATTTTACAGATCTTATAAATGAGCATGATTCAATATATCAAAGAAATTTTAACGAGGTAACTATTGCATTAGCACAGCAGGCTGAACAGCAGAAAACATTTGAAGAGCAAATAGAAATTCTGAAGTCTCCTGCAGAAGACTTTTCAGCAGTTGCTGAAGATACAATAAAAGGAGTTGTCGCAGTTCTGACAGAAACTTCAATAGGCTCTGGATTCATATTGACATCAGATGGATACATAGTCACGAACTATCACGTTATAGAAAAAGGAGTTTTAATAAAAGTTCTAACTTACGATAAAAAAATTATCAATGCAAAAGTTCTTGGAACAGACAAGCTAAGAGATTTAGCACTTCTCAAAATAGAAGGAAATTATAACTATCTAAAGCTTGCAGATTCTGACAAGCTGCAAGTAGGCAGAAAAGTAATTGCAATTGGAAATCCTCATGGCCTGTCATTTACAGTTACAGAAGGAATTATTTCTGCGCTTGATAGACAAGGGCCTAACGGCATAGAAGAATATGTCCAGACAGATGTTTCCCTTAATCCAGGCAATTCAGGAGGCCCATTAGTTGACACAAAGGGAGAAGTAATAGGAATAAATAATTTCAAGATAGGCGGAGCAGAAAGCCTTGGCTTTGCATTGGAAAGCAATTCTGTCAGAAAAGCAATTAACGCAATTTTAGGGCAAGATATTATTGAGTAAAATTTTCATCTTATTCAATAATGTATCAGATAATAACATTTATAATTACTTTTTATTTATAATCATAATAATAAGATGAAGCTAAAACTAAAATCTTCAGCAAGGATAAAAAGGCATTACATATTGTTGGAAAGTTCAAAGAAAGAAGCAGAAAATGCCATCTTGGATTATATAGGCATTTTAGGCTGGGCAAAAGCCTCTCCAGTATTTATTGAAGCAAAATCAGCCAGCAAGACAATATTGTCAATAGACAGAAAAGAAATGAACAGCGTAAAGTCCGCATTTGAGCTTTCAAATGCCAACATAAAAATCATCAAAGTCTCTGGAACTCTTAAAGGGCTTAACAATTAGCGAAACCTTTAACTATCTCTTTCAATTTATTTAATTATGCAAAAAAGAGGTCAGTTTGACATTTCATTCAGCATGATTTTTTCAATTATAATAATAGTTGCAATTATAGCAGTTGCTTTCTACGTCATATCTGGCTTTCTGCGCACATCCAGATGCGCAGAAATAGGGCTTTTTTATAACGACTTGAAAGATTACACTGACAAAGCCTGGCAGTCAACAATTCATCAAGATACATTTACAGGCACAATACCTTCAGGAATAGACATGGTATGCTTTGGCGAGCTGTCGCAAGCACAGCAAGAGTTTAGCGACATAAAAAAAGCATTCCTTAATTCAAAAGGCAATGTTTTTCTCTATCCTCCAAAAAGCGCTTGCGATTCATCGCTGTCTTCAATAAAATTAGAGCATGTCCAGATAAATAGTTTCTTCTGCAAGAATGTAGAAAACAGCAAGATAGAGATAAAAACATCAAAAGATAAATTTGATGCCCTAGTAACAATACAAGAATGAATATATTATTTATATGTAAATACAATAGATTTAGAAGTAAAATAGCAGAAGCGCTATTTAATAAATTTAATAAGAATTCAAAAAATAAAGCAAAAAGTGCAGGCATGATAAAAGGCAGTCAATTAGATAAAAATCAGGTTAAAGTTGCAAAAAAAAGAGGAATAGAACTAAAAGGAGGCCCTGTTGGATTAAGTACAAAATTATTGAAATGGCAGGATGTTGTAATAATAGTGGCAGACGATGTTCCTATGGAAATTTTCAAGGATAATATCAGATATGGAAAAAAGTTAATAATATGGAAGATTCAAGATGCACAAGATGATAATGATGAAGAAACAGAAAGGATAATATCGCTCATTGAAGAGAAAATTAAAGATTTAATAAAAAATTAAAATGATGAATAAAAGAGGATTTGAATTCAGCTTTGCATGGCTTTTTGCGATAATAGTTGGCGCAGTTATAATATTTCTCGCAATATATGCCTCAACAAAGCTGGTAAAAACTCAAAGAGAAGTTCAAGATACTGAATTAGGAAAAGAATTAGGAATAATCCTAAATCCAATAGAAACAGGCCTTGAAACAGCGCAGGCATCAAAAATTTCTTTCTCATCTGAAACCCGCATATTCAACGAGTGTAAAACAATTTCAACATTTGGCTCACAAAGAATATCAACAGCAACAAAATCAGGCATAGGCGAGGAATGGCAATCTCCAGGAGAGCAATCCACATTTTACAATAAATACATATTTTCAGAAAGCATAGCTGAAGGAAAAGACTTTGTAACGTTCTCAAAGCCATTTGAAATGCCTTTCAAGGTAGCTAATTTAATATATATCTGGCCTTTAGGCGATAGTTATTGCCTGATAAATCCTCCTGGCGAAATAGAAGACGAAGTTAGTGACTTGAGTTTAGATGGATTTAGCATAGCTGCAAAAGCTTCAGAATGTCCGCAGGATTCTAAAAAAATCTGTTTTACAGGCACAGGCTGTGACATAGATATAACTCTTGATGCAAGCAAAAAAATAAGCGGAAGCGCAAAGAAGAAAAACGCTGACAGAGTTTACTTTGAATCTTCTTCTTTGCTTTATGGAGCAATCTTCGCAGACTCAAGAACTTACGAATGCCAGCTTGAAAGATTAATGAGAAGAACATCAGAACTATCAGGACTTTATTATTCAAAAAGCGCATTCCTTGCCCCAAAAGGATGCTCATCAAATTTAGAAGCAGACCTAATAACTTATGCAAATCAAACACTTTCAACAAACTCATCAATAGATATAAGAAGCATAGCATTAATTTCAGAAAATATAAGGAGGAGAAACAATGAACTTAACTGCAAGTTATTCTAAAAAAGCACAGCTAAAAATACAGCAAATGGCTTTTGTCTTAGCAGCAATAATAATCTTCTTTGCAATTGTCTCTATTCTCTATTTATCTATCAGTTTAAGAGGCTTAAGGGGAGCAGCTTCTTCCTTAAATGAGCAGGAAGCATCAGAATTAGTCAGAAAGCTGGCTTCAACACCTGAATTTTCATTTGAGCAAAACGACTGCTCAAATTGCATAGACCTAGACAAAGTTCTCTTGCTAAAATCAAGGCAGTCATACAAAGAATTTTGGAATCTGGATTTTCTTAAAATTGAAAAAGTCTATCCTTCTCAAGCCAGTTTAGAATGCGAGAAATCAAACTATCCTGATTGCAGCACAATAACAATCATTGGAAAAGAAGATTTCGGCTCTCCAAAAAGTGCATTCGTTTCATTATGCAGATGGGAGCAGGAAAAAGGAGGATATACTAAATGCGAACTAGGAGTTATATATGCATCAGGAAAAGATATTAACTAAAATGGCAAGCAAAAAAGCGCAGGAAGAAGTAGTGGGGTTTGTTTTCATCGTAGTTATAGTAATAGTGATCTTAGTCATATTCTTGGGATTTATGCTGCGCCAAGACAATCCTATAAACTCGCAGGAAAGCAGAGACATATATCAATTCCTTGATAGCGCAATGCAATATACAACTTCTTGCGCTTTAAGCTACGAACCAGCATACTCAAACTTAGGCGAGCTAATACAAGAATGTCATAACGGGCTTTCTGTCTGCATTTCAGGAGAAACTCCATGCGCCTTGGCTGAAAAAACATTAAACGACTTAATTGAATCAAGCTTTAAAATTGGCGAACAAGCAAGCAATAAAGGCTATGATTTCAAAGCCTCTTACACAGATAAAGACTTAGAAGAAGAAATAATCTCTCTTTCAAAAGGCAATTGCTCAGGCAGCTTAAGAGGCTCTGAACTTCTTATTTCAGCCCTTCCAGGAGCAATTTCAAACACTTTGAAGATTTGCTCTTAAAGATATAAATACTTAAATATCTCAGATATGAAAGATCCATATGACATTAAAAGATAAATTGCTCAATTACGCATTCCCCACATTATTAGGACTTTTTATAGCAGGAGGAGCTTATCTTATAAAAAAGCATATGGATGATGCAGTACAAGAAAATACTAATTATGTGGCTCAAGTAACAAAACCAGATGTTTTAATTCCTATTGGAGACATAGACGGAAATGGTCTTGATGACTATGTTATACTTGATTCTTTTAAAGACAAAGAAGGCAATAATAAAAATGTAGGCAGAGGTTTTATATTTCTTGGGCATTCTGATGGAGCAGGTTATCATATTGATAAATTCAAATTAACAGAAGATGAGCGCAAAAAAATTGTTGAATCTGCAGAAGAAATGGCTAAATTAAAAGACGCATTAATGACTAGAAGATTAAATGGAAAAAAGATTTAAAGTTCGCTTAAATCTTTAAGTTAATGTTAATGCTGTCTACAACAATAACAGGCTTAAGCCTTTCTCTTTTGCCAGTTTTCTCTGAAATTAGGTCAACAAAGCCAAATCTTTCAAGAAGTTTGACATCATTGTTTACTGATTTCAAATCTCTTTTCAAGATTTTCCCTAATCTGTAAACAGAATCAGGCTTTTTATTTTTAATAACATGCAAAAGCCTTGCTTTCTGGTTTGAAAGCAATTTTCTCAAAGCAGAAATTCCTTCAAAATCATATTCTTTCTTCTCCCCATAAAATTTTTTAAAAAAAGAACTAAAGGCGCCGTCATTACCGACGATAGTTATATCCCTTACCTTTGTTTTGAATGCCATGATGATATATATGGTTTAAAATAACCTACATAGCAGAGACTAAAGCATTTATATACTTTTTTATCCAAGATATTATGAGATATATAGGGCAAATAATACCATATATACATACATTTTAGTCAAATTAAAGAAAACTCATAAGAAAATCATATGTGTCGTTTATTAAAGTAACAGCACAAGCTTTATATATCAATTAGCATATTTATTCATGATTTAGCTCAATATTCTCAAAATGACAGAAAGCTTTTTAAATCAATTTCAATTATTTCCTTTACTTCATAACTGGCAGACTATCAATTAAAAAATAGTCTCCTCTAAGAGGGGCTTAAATGCT
The DNA here is from genome assembly GCA_964443535.1 of Candidatus Woesearchaeota archaeon. Lineage (GTDB taxonomy): Archaea > Nanobdellota > Nanobdellia > Pacearchaeales > GW2011-AR1 > JAUSIK01. The sequence goes on along the minus strand of CAYUCQ010000017.1, from coordinate 1,150 downwards.
GTCAAGAAGATAAAGTTGAAAGGAGGTTATGAAAAAAATGAAATTTTTATTTAAAAAGATAGGTTCTGTTCTCGCAAGCACAGCAATGCTTAGCTCAACAGTCGCATTAGCAGCTGCAGCGAACTTCCCAGCACCATTCGTCCAAAGTGGAGGTGCTGACGTAGCAATCGTTCACGGCGGAGCAAATGCAGCTTACACAGACCTTGTCGCAGTCACAGATATTTCTAGTGATTTGTCAACAGAGTTGGCAAAGCAGACTGCTTCAGGAGGCACTGATGTAAGCACAAGTATCACAGGAGAAGCTGCTCCATTGTTCTCAAGCGGAACAAGGCTCTATGTTAACGACACAATTAATACTGTAAAATCAGTTATTACTAAGGGAGATATCCCAATTGTTTTGAAAGATGGCAGTTTCTCAGGAAATGTTGATGCAAGCTATACGCAAACAATTGATGTCGGATTTAATCCACAGATAATATATGCAGGCAAACAGCCTACAAGTGACTTAGATCCGCAGTTCTTAATATCAACAAGTACAGCTGCCGCAAACTATATCTATAATGCAACTTTAACCTTCAGCAAGGCAGTAGCATTAAATCACTCTGATTCAGAAGGACAAGATATTACTATGTTTGGGCAGAAGTTTACAATTGCATCTGCAACAAATGGAGATGATCTTGTATTGTTAAAAACAGCAGAAAAAGTCGCTTTAAGCAGCGATGACCCATCTGCCGAAGTAACAATCAGCGGAAAAACATACACTGTTGAATTAGTTTCTGCATCTGACACAGCTGCAACTGTTAAAGTTACAGATAGCGCAGGAGTATCAGAAACAAAAGAAATTAGTGAAAACGCTTCAAAGAAAGTTAATGGCGTTACTATTGCTATAACAAATGCTGATGAGACTAACTTAAAGTTATCTGCAAGCATAATTGCAGGAGCTGAAAAAGTTAAAATATCCGGAACGCAGGGCAGTTCAGTTACAATAGGCGAAGACGATAGCGTTGTTGATGGAACATCAACAACAGTCACAGGCGGAATAGGCGCAGCTACTAAAATCGTAGTTAGCGTGCGTGCACCTAACTCTGATAACGATGCTATTGTTGCCGGCGGTTCATTTAAAGACCCTGTATTTGGCACATTTAAGATA
>CAYUCQ010000016.1:0-11689 GCA_964443535.1 Candidatus Woesearchaeota archaeon | reverse complement strand
AAAAGCCCCAGCCGAGGATTGAACTCGGGACCTCGTCCTTACCAAGGACGCACTCTACCACTGAGCCACTGGGGCATTTGGTTAGAAAAATTAATTCATATAAAAACATAACTATTTGCCAATTTGAGTTTCATTAATTGGAAGCCACTCAAATTTTACAACATATGATGTAATTTCCAAGCCTTGCTCAAACAAGACGCTTAGCCAGGAAGAATACATGCTAACAAATGTATCCCTGTCGCCAGAGTCTTTTAAGTATAACTCGTGATTGCTTACTATGAACAAGGCGCCTAAAAAAAGCAATTTTAGTACTATTAAGCTAACTTTCATTTTACGTTTGAGGCATTAGTTGAATTTAATACCCAATCTTGATTGACTGCATAGCCTGTTATTTTTCCTATGTTCTTGAAGATATTTAAGAACCATGTAAAATAAAGCTTGCCTGCATTGGCTATTCCTTTTGAGTTTGTCAAATCTAAGTCATATTTTGAGTATATGTGATAGAATGAGAAAGAAATGAAAAGAATCGAGCCAATGATAAGGAAGACAAAAAAATACTTTCTCACTAATGAAAATATAAACATAACATCTTGAGTTTTGAATACAGTAACCACCAGCGCAATTAAGAGAATTCCTATTAACCACCAACTTAATGCCATTTTTTCCTCATTTATATATCACTCCATCTCTATAAAAATCTTTCTTCTATCTAGTTATGTCAAGATTGCTGATACATGAATGCAATCTTGAGCATCCAAAAGTCCACAACGAATCACAAAGACTTTTTGATGAATATAGAGAGAAATAAGAATATGTCTATAATTAGAAAAACAAAGAATATTGTCTTGTCAGTTACGCTTCCTGTTCTTACTACTCCTGATGTGTTGAATTTAAAGGGCCAGAAAGGCCTTATGCCGTTAATTGTGAAGCTATCTGCGAATAAATGGAAGGAGTAGCCCAAGAAGAAAGGAAGGGCAAATAGAGGAAAGAAGAATGCAAGAATTATTGATATTATGATGCATACTGTATAGCTATGCAGTGGACCGCGATGAGTTAAAAATGTCTGAATTGGACGGAATATCTTCTTTCTTCCTAGTTGAGAATGCATAGAATCTATATCTGGCAAAAGGCTGGATATTATTACAATTGGGACAAATAGCAGCTTGTTATTGACAAATGGAAGAAAATACAGGGAAAGGGCGGTGCCTATAGCAAGATGTGTCCTTTTTATCATATATTGTTAAGTTAAAATGCAGATTTAAATTTATCTCAATGAGAAACTTTAAAAGAAGATTTGGAAAACCTCAAGCAAAGCAAGGTTGCTTCGCAAACTTTAAAAGATTAGCTAAATAACCTATTCCATAGCCCCATAGTCTAGTGGTCAAGGACACGGGATTCTGGATCCCGTAACCCAGGTTCGAATCCTGGTGGGGCTATTAATTCGAGGCAAGATGAAAAGACTATTCAAGATAAAATACCCTAAGCTGATGTTCTTAGCAGCATCTATAATAATTGCTTATTTTATTTTTAAGAATCCTGCTGTCAGCAAATTGATTCTTGATCTTGGAGAGCTAAGCTATCTTAGTGTTTTTATTGCAGGCATATTTTTCTCTTTTGGATTTACAACTCCTTTTGCAATAGGATTCTTTGCTTTAACAAATGTTGACAATTTATTGATTGCTGCGCTTTTGGGAGGGCTTGGCTCTGCTGCAGGCAATTTGCTTTTTTACAAGCTTATAAAAAATTCATTTGCAGATGAGATTAAGAAATTTGAAAATACTAAAGATTTTAAGAGAATAGAGCAGGCTTTTTCAAAGAATTTGGATCATAGGTTAAAAGTTTACATATTGTATATTTTTGTCGGCATAATAATGGTTTCGCCTCTTCCTGATGAGATAGCACTTACAATAATGACGAGCTTGCCAAAAATAAAGCTAAGTTTGATAGCTATTCTAAGTTTTATTCTGCACTCTTTTGGAATTTTGATATTTTTATTGGTGTAAAAGTGTTTGATAAACCACACACTAAAGTGCGTGGAACACTTTAGCACCCAAAAATCCCTAACGAAAACAGAAGGATTTTTTGGTCTAGCAAAAAACTTATAAACTTAAAAAATATATAATATTATGGCAAATGCAGAAATAGGGGAAGTTACTAATTATTTTGACCATGTTAAAGCAGCAGCTATAAGATTGACAAAGCCAATAAAAGTTGGAGATAAGATACAAATAAAAGGCGGCAATGTTGATTTTGAGCAAGTTATAAAGAGTATGCAGATAGACAGGAAGTCTGTTGCAACTGCAAAGAAAGGCGATGAAATTGGATTAATTGTTGCCCATAAAGTTAGGAAAGGCTATAAGGTTTTTAAGAAGTGATTTCTAATCCATAAACTTTTAAACACATTTTGTTTTGCTTTTGAAGCTCCTGTGGTCCAGTGGTCAAAGATACTGCCCTCTCGATTGCCGAGATTTAAGTCGTTGAGACAATAATTTCAGTCCTTCTTTGGACAGGCATTTTATTGTCTTTAACTCGCAAGAGTTGAAGAGGCAAAGATGCAAATCTTTGCTGCCAATGCCTTAATTTTCTTAAGGCAGAGGAGAACGGCGGTGACCCGGGTTCGAGTCCCGGCAGGAGCATGAAAACCGAAAGCTTTAAATATGTGTGCACACATATTTATGTATGACAAATATGACTTTAGCTATACCTGAAGAATTAGCAATAAAAATGAAGACATTCCCAGAAATACGCTGGAGTGAAGTAGCCCGGCAGGCAATAGAGAAGAGAGTGCATGACCTTGAAATTATGAATAGAATTGCCTCAAAAAGCAAGCTCACACAAAAGGATGTAGAGGAAATAAGCAAAACTATAAAAGAGTCTGCAGTCAGAAGATTGCATGCATATAGTCATTGATGCAAATATTCTTATTGCCGCTTTATTAAAAGATAGTAAAATGAGGGAGCTTATGGTCAATAGCCCTCATAAACTTCTTGTTCCAGAGATCCATTTTCAAGAGATAGAAGAACATAAGAAAGAATTGCTTAAAAAATCTGGATTGACTGGAGAAGAATTTGATGTACTTCTTATGAAATTGAGCGATTATTTTACTATTATTAAAACTGAAAAAATCCTGCCTTTTTTAGAAGAAGCTGAGAATATTATTGGTAAGATCGATAAAGATGATGTTTCTATTATTGCATCTTCTTTAGTTTATGGCAGTTGTCCTATCTGGAGCGATGACAAGCATTTTCAACAGCAGAAGAAAATAAAAATCTGGAAAACAGAGGACATCATCAAGCCAATGGAAAAATCAGAATAATCAACAAAGAATATCTATAAGCTCAATTGAGCGACTATAAAATAAAAATTGTCTAAACATTTGTCTACAATTACGTCTACATCACGGAAAGATATATAAATGGTGTAGACGTATAGATATTGTGGCTTATACTGAAATAAAGGAGAAAAATGGCAGAAAGTATTATTATAGGGTGCAGTCTGTGAGAAAAGGAAATAAAATAACAAAAAAAAGAGTATATATCGGGGTTGATTTGGCAAAAAAGCAATTATCTGAAAAAGAAGTGGAAGCTGATAAGGAATTAATGCTGCTTTCTACTCTATTAACTGAAAACGAAATAAAAGAACTAGAAAAAATAAAAAAACAATATGCTTTACTGCCTAAAGAGAATTTAGAAAATAGATATGAGGCATTTGTTTCTCTATTTAGCTATGATTCTACTAATATAGAAGGCAACACTCTTACTTTGCAGGAGACATCCCAGCTTTTATTTGAAAAAATAACTCCAAGGAAGTCTTTAAGAGAAATTAATGAAGTTATTAATCATAGAGAAGCTTTTGATTATATTTTAAGTTGGGATAAGGACGTATCCAAAGAAATGATTCTTAAATTACACGAATTAGTTGTTAAAAATACCTTAAAAGATGAATTAAAAGCAGAAGTTGGAAAATATAGAACGCTCCAAGTATATATCCGTGGAACAAATTGGCTGCCTCCAAAACCAGAAGAAGTTCCAGAAGAAATGCAAGTTCTTCTCTCTTGGTATTCTAAGAATAAGGGAAAATTGCATCCTTTGATTTTAACAGCCTATTTTCATTCTGCTTTTGAAACAATTCATCCTTTTGTAGATGGAAATGGGAGAGTTGGAAGACTGCTTATTAACTTTATTCTGCATAAGTATGCTTTTCCAATGGTTAATATTCCTAATAAGAAGAAGTATTTTTATTATAAGGCGTTAGAGTCTGCGCAATTAAAAGGAGATGTAAGATCCTTAGTTAAATTTCTTTTTGATATGTTAAAAGAGGGAAATATAATATTTTGATATGTCAAGAATTGTAAAAATATTTCCGTAAAGAGCAATTCTTGAGCATGATCAAGAACCAGAAACAACACTTATTTTAAAGGATGTTCTTGACACGGGCACATTAAGTCAATAATAATTGCTTGATGTAGACGTATAATCACTCGTTTTTCAAAATCAATATGTAGTCTAAGTATAGACTAGAGGGGTTCCATTCTGGATTGACTAATTTGACAAACTTCATGTTTGTTCCATTGCAATTAATTATCTTTTTGTCTTTTCCGTGAATGCTGTCTACATTGCCGCAGAAAATCCATTCATCTGGAAATTCGTCAAAATTATTATCTTCCCCTATTAATATTTGCATGGCAAGGTAATTATTTTCATAATTTATTGGAGTTATTGTAATTTGAATTGTGCCTGTATGGCCTAAGAAGGATTGATTGTGCTGTTTGAATGCAAATTGCATATCTGCTCTTGGAGGCATTTCACAGTCATCAATTAATTCATTCGCATTCCACCAATTATCAACATAATCATCGCTCAAATAAGGGGCTTTATTGCAATATTTTTTATCTGTCCCGTGTTTGAGCAATAGTCTATTAATTGGAACATCTTCGCACAAGCCTTCGTAATTGCATAGATTGCGCGTCTCGGTGCTTGGCTCAATAATCTTATTAATTTTAATGTATTTGCATTCGCCTTTTTCGTCGCATGTTTCGTATTCGTAAATCTTTTCTGGTTTGGAGCTGAAATATTCATTAGTAACTTTATTTTTGAGATTAAATGTGACTATAGACGCAACGATAGCAATTATAACAATAACTAAAATTAAAATGTGCCAAGATTTTATTTCAACCATGTCAAATTAACCTTGCTGTTCTTTTTACCAAGTTTTATTTTCACAAGTTTAATTAGTATTTTGGATTTATAAATGGTGTTGTTCGCACAATTTTATTGCGAGCACGTTAAATCCGTTATGATGAATGATGTAGATGTATTTTTGATGTACTACACGAGTCTTAATTACTTGCAGATAATAACTGATGCGCCTAAATCTCGTGTGCGCCAGGTCAGCTGATTGGCACTTGTTTCAGATAAATCATCAATAAGTTCTATCATTGATAATCCGGTTCCTGCATCTGCTAGTCTCATTATTACATCTTGGTTAGAATTTCCATTGGCGCCTGCAGGAACTGCAGAACTAAGAGCAGCGTTTGGATAGCTTGATGGTGGAGATTTAATAAACGTAGGGCCTTCTGAAAACCACAGGGCTCTGTTAAATGAATCTGATGCACCATTTGTGCCTGCATAATTTGTTTGTTGATACCATACAAAAGTCCAGAGATAAGAAGCGCCTGATGTTGACCCGCCGCCAATAGCGATTAAACATTTGCTATCAATACATTCATTAGGTATATTAAATGTTCTTGTTACCACTCCATTTAGAGAATGGCCATCAATGAATGTACATGTGTGAGATGTAAAGATTTTTCCTGCTGAATAAATATCTCCATTTGCATTTAAATTTCCATTCACGTCAAGCTTTGAAGTAGGATTTGTTGCGCCAATTCCAACATTACCATTTGGCGCAATTGTAAGTGCTTCATTTGTGATGCCAGACGCATAGTTGTTGCTTGTGCCGAAGCTTAGATAAGTGCCACTGCCTGTGTGCCTTGAGGCAATTCTTGAAACAGGATTGCTTGGATTGCCAACATTAGTATGAATAAAATCTATTGATTGAATGACTCCGTTTGAATATGGGACATTAAGAGTTAGGCTTCCTCTTTGCGTTCCTGTAAATGATGAAAGCGCAGGACCTGTGCCGTCTATTTCATTAATGCTATGACCCATGCTTGCTGGATTGGCTGTTGCTGGAGCAGGAGCATATGCATAAACTGCGATAACACCTAATGCAATTCCCATAATTATGGAGAAAAAATACAAATATTTCTTTTCAATGTTTATTTTTACCATCTTTTTTCTTTTATCAACTTAGGAGATTACCCTTTATTAATCTTTCTCAACATTGGGCAGATAAGTGTGTTATTTGATTTGAAGAAATAGAGAAAATATAAATATTAATATCATCTTGATGAAATCATTTTAATGGAAAAAATAGTAAGGCATTAAAATATATAATATTGACTATTTTTGGAGAGTTTTTTCTTTTATATGATGCGTGAGCTTTAGGATATTGAATGGCTGTTAAAGGTTTTCAAATATGAGAAATTGCAGAGAGATATAAATAAGTTTTAAACTAAAATAATTCTTTGAAAGTTGTAAATAAAGTTTATATAGTTTTATTTGCTTGGAAGCGCGCGAAAAGAAATTTGCGAATTAATGCGATGATAAATATAAAAAAAGAGGTGCAAGAGAAAATAGTCCAGGATGAGGATTACAATGTTTCAGAAGAAGAATTTGCGGCAATTTTAAAGTCAGTAGCTCCAGGAACTAATTTAAGGGCTGCTCTTGACGGAATATTGAAGGCGCAGAAGGGAGCGCTCATCATTGCAGAGAACGAGCATCTAATGCCTATTTTAGAGGGAGGATTTGAATTAGACACTTCTTTCACACCGCAAAAACTTATTGAATTGGCAAAGATGGATGGCGCGCTTGTTCTTTCAAAAGATATGAAAAAAATAACTCATGCAAACATATTGCTTACTCCAGACAGCAGCATAACAACTTATGAGACTGGAACAAGGCATAAGGCTGCTGAAAGAACTGCCAAGCAAACTGGAACATTAGTTATTGCTATTTCTGAAAGAAGGCATGAAATTAATTTGTTTTATAAGAATATAAAGTATGCTCTTGTAAATACTGGAGAGCTTCTTAGAAAGGCAAATGAAAATATTCAGCTGCTTGAGAAGCAGAGAGAATTGTTTGATAAATATATAGGAAGGCTTAATTTTTTTGAGCTAAGAAATTATCCAAGCTTTAATCAAGCAATACAAGTAATACAGAAAGGATATATGATTCAGAAGATTGCTGAAGATTTGAAAAAATATACTATAGAGCTTGGAAAAGAAGGCACATTATTGAAATTAAGGCTGAAAGAATTGCTGAAAGATGTTGAAGAAGAAACGGATTTTGTAATCAAGGATTATACGCAGTTTAATCTCAAGAGGTCAAAGACACTTCTTGCAGATTTGTATTATGAAGAAATTCTTGATGACAATCATTTATTGAGAATACTTGGCTATGAAGAGCAGGCTCAGCCAATTCCAGTTGTAAAAGGCTGGAGAATTTTGAGCAAGACTTCATTGCACGAGTCAGAAATAGCGCAATTAATAAATGAGTCTGGCTCGCTTGGCGAGTCTCTTTATTCCAGCATTGATTTCTATAAGAGAATATTGGGTGATGAGAAAGCGCTCACTGTGAAGGAAGAGCTTAGCAAGATAAAGATGGATGATTTAGGCAGATGAGAGCGCTCTACGCAAACTATTTAAATGAATTTTTCAATAAATTTTCATGAAACGCTCATCCAGAAGATGGAAAAAGAAAGGACAGATGCGATGGAAATGGCAGCGCAAGCTTTTGAAGAAAGAGAAGCGAAAAAGGCGCATGCATAGAGAAAGAGCTGCTTAGTAGTGCTACACTATAGTAATCTTTATAAAAATTCTAAAATTGATTGATTCATGAATTCGTCTGAAATTTGGACAGAAAGATACAGGCCTTCTAAATTTGAAGAGGTTGTTGGACAGCAGGAGATTCTTAAAAGAGTTAAGTCACTTGTGCAGGCCATGAATATACCTCACCTGCTTTTTGCAGGGCCTCCAGGCACTGGGAAGTCTACAATGGCGTTAATAATAGTCAAAGAGCTGTTCAAGGATAAATGGAGGGAAAATTATCTTGAATTAAATGCCAGCGACGAGAGAGGAATAGATGTTGTTAGGCAAAAAGTAAAAGATTTTGCGAGGACAAAGGCATTAGAAAACCTGCCTTTCAAAGTTATTTTCTTGGATGAAGCAGATGCTTTGACAAAAGAAGCTCAACAGGCTTTGAGAAGAACTATGGAGAATTATACAAGCACTTGCAGGTTTATTCTTTCATGCAACTATTCTTCAAAGATTATTGACCCTATACAATCAAGATGCGTTGTTTTTCGCTTCAAGCTTTTGGAGAAGAAAGATGTTGTGCAAGTCGTCAAAAGAATTGCAGAGAGAGAAAAGCTTGTTGTAGATGATGGGGCTTTTGGAGCGCTTTATGAGGGCTCTGAAGGAGACTGCAGAAGAGTTATTAATTTATTGCAGACAACTGCTTCTATATCCCCTAATGTAAATGAAGAAATGATTAATATGATTCTTGCTTCAACAAAACCAAAGGATATAAAAATTGTTCTTGACTACGCGCTTGCAGGAGATTTTATTAGTGCCAAGGATAAATTGCTTGATATAATGCTGAAAGATAGTGTTTCTGGCACTGACATAATAAAGAGCATTCAGAGGGAAGTTTGGAATTTGCAGGTTGAGCCTGAAATAAAACTCAAGCTTACTGAAAAAACAGGCGAGGCAGAGTTCAGAATGGTAGAAGGCTCTGATGAATTCGTGCAATTGCAATCTCTTCTGGCTTCATTTGTTCTTGCAGGGCAAGGTAAACTATCTTGAAAATGAAGGAAACATATGTAGAAAAGCATCGTGCTAAGAAATATGCTGATATTCAGAGCCAGGATAATGCTGTCAATGAGATAACTTCTTTTCTTAAGAATTTTCCAAAGAAAAAAGCCTTGATTTTGCACGGACCGCCTGGAATTGGAAAGACTTCTTTGGTTCATGCTGCTGCAAACGAGAATAATCTTGAAATTCTCGAGCTTAATGCTTCTGACTTGAGAAACAGCGAAAAATTAGAACATATATTAGGTCCTGCAGCAGCGCAGACAAGCTTGTTCAAGAAAGGAAAAATATTGCTTATGGATGAAATAGATGGCTTGAGTTCTAACGATAGAGGCGGTGTTGGAGAGCTTGCGAGAATTATTCAAACTACTAAATTTCCAATTATCATGACTTCAAATGATGTTTGGCAGTCAAAGCTTTCTCCTATTAGGTCCAAGTCAAAGATAATTGAATTCAAGGCTCTTGGAATTGACGCAATTGTTTCTATATTGAGAAAAGTAGCAAAGAAAGAGGGATTGAACAAAGATGAGGCATTTTTGAGGCTTGTAGCTATAAAGTCGCAGGGAGATGTTAGAGCAGCGCTTAATGATATGCAGTCTTATTCTTCTGCTAGTGACTTAAAAGTTGACAGCACTGAAAAACGCGATATTGATGAAAATATATTCCATGTTTTGAGAAGATTGTTTAAGGAGCGCTCTGACTTTTTGGAGCTTTTTGATTCTTCTTCTCTTTCCATTGATGAAATTCTTCTTTGGATTGAGGAAAATATCCCGCGCGAATACAAGAACGAGGCTCTTGTCAACGCTTATTATGCTTTAGGCAAGGCAGATGTTTTCAGGGGAAGAATTTACAGGCAGCAGCATTGGAGGTTTTTGCAATATCAAAATATATTCCAGAGCGCTGGAATATCTTATGCGAAGAAGATTCCTCTTAGCGGATTTACAAGCTATGAAAGGCCTAAAAGAGTCTTGAAAATATGGATGCATAATCAGAAGACAGAGAAGAAGAAAACAATTTCAAGAAAATATGCGAGGTTAGTGCATTGCTCAACAAAAAGAATATTGCGAGATTTTGAGCTGCTGAAGCCAATATTGAGAAATCCTAAAGTGCAGAAGCAGCTTGATTTAAGCGAGGAAGAAACTCTGTTTCTTAAATAGCTTTCTGATATAATTCATTGACTTTTTGCCAGTTTACAATGTTCCAGAATGCTGCTATGTAATCTGCTCTTTTGTTTTGGTATTTCAAGTAGTACGAATGTTCCCAGAGGTCTAATCCTAGGATTGGAATCTTATTAACCATCAAAGGCGAATCTTGATTATTCATAGTAGCTGTCTCTAATTCTCCTTCTTCATTTATAGACAGCCATGCCCATCCAGAACCAAAATGACTTGCAGCCATTGTTGAAAATTGGGTTTTGAAGTTTTCAAAACTGCCGAACTTTTTATCAATTGCCTTTGAGATAACACCCTGCAATTTAACGTTCTTTTTTAATAATTGCCAGAAGAGAGAATGATTTATGTGGCCTCCGCCGTGATTTTTTACAGCTGTCTGTATATCTGATGGAATAGAGCTTAGATTCTTGATTAATTCTTCTGTTAATTTTTTTTGCAATTCTGGATGTTTTTCCAAGGCAGCGTTTAACTTGTCAATGTATGCTTGATGATGCTTTGTGTGATGAATTTCCATAGTTTTTGCGTCTATGAAGGGCTCTAAAGCGTCGTATGTATAAGCAAGTTTTGGCAATGTAAATGTCATAGGAAAATAAAGAATAATGTGTTTATTAATATTTCCATAAAAGTCATAATTTTCTCACTCTAATCTTTCCTTCTGTGATAACGATAAAATGAGACGCTAATTTATCTTGAAATTTTCTAATAACATATGTTAAATCCAATAGCGATTGTAATTGATAAATCCCACCCAAAGACTGCTCTTTGCGAAAACTTTAAAAGTAACCAATCTTTATTATTTCTAACATGGGAAAAGGAATCCAAATCACAAATACTGTTATTCTTGGTCTTATTGCAATTCCCCTGACTCTTTTTACAATTACTGTTTTGTTGATGAGTGCTACATCAGGGCAATTCCAAGGATTGTTTAACCTTTCAAGTGTGATTTATTTTCTCATTTGGATTACTTCTGTAATTTATTTTATCTTCTTAATTATGTCTTACAAAAAATGTAATATCGAAAATAAATCTTTTAAGTGGGCATTTTGGTTAAATGTGATTTGGATTGTTTTAGCAATTATCCTTTTCCTCGGATTAATGGTTTATGTTTCAACATCAAAACCAACAACTTTTTCTGGAAGTTTTGATGTCATCGATAAAGCAAATAATTTTTCTGATATGGTAGAACCTGTTTTAGCAATTATTTACTTTATCTCATTTATTGTATTTATGATTGGTTACTTTAAGAATAAAAAAAGGTCGCAGTCTTTTTCCCACCCTTAAAATAGCAATCGCTACTTCTCCGATTTTCTTCGAAAATCTCGACTTTTTGATAAATCAAAAAGGGATTTAACAGGGGATAAAGAGTTCCGCCTTCACTCTGCCGTTCGGCTCCACCCAAATTCTTCTTCCAGCTCGAGCCTGTGAGGTTCCGCTCCAGTCTCGAGGTCAGAAGAACTCTCCATAAGCCCAACGTTATGTCTAATCCCCCGCCCCCAAACCCCCATGACTAATGCCTCGTTTCACTCGGCTAATTAAAGTTTCCGTAAGAAATCCTACTGCTTTAGCTGTAGGATGAATTACGGCA
>CAYUCQ010000015.1:0-12476 GCA_964443535.1 Candidatus Woesearchaeota archaeon | reverse complement strand
ATTAACAAGTTTTTCAGTTGATATTGCGTCACTTGGATAGAAAATTATTGAATTTGCGAGTGCGCGGAACAAAGAAATATCTTCAAGCCCCATTTGAGATGCGCCATCTTCTCCTATTGAAACGCCTGCATGCGAACCGCAGATAGTTAGGTTTGGTTTTGATAAAGCAGCCATTCTAATTTGATCATGCGCTCTTGTGAGAAATGCTGAAAATGTTGATGCAAAGACATTAAATCCTTTTTTTGATAATCCAAGAGCCATGCTAATCATATTTTGCTCTGCAATAAAAGCATTGATAAATTGTTCTGGTGTTTTTTCTTTTACTTTTTTAGAATAAGTTGAATCATTTACTTCTGCATCTATTGCGATGATTGAATTGTCAGCAATTGCAAGAGCTGCTAATGCATTTCCATAAGCCTGCCTTGTTGCTATTTGCTCATCTGAATAATTTGTGAATTTTGCATTTGTTGATGTCAAAGTTTTTGAAACACTTTGAGCATCCAAAAGTCCAGACGAGCCAGAAGGACTTTTTGATTTGAATTGCTTTTCTGTTTTAGAAGGCTCTTTTATATTTATCTCTGGCATTTTTGGAGATGGAATTTTTTTAAGAGCATTTTTTAGCTCTTCAACGCTTAATGCCTTTCCATGCCAGTTATTTTTATTTTCAATATATGAAATGCCTTTTCCTTTAATTGTTTTAGCGATGATTATTGTTGGCTTGCTTGAACTTTCAGCTTTTTTAAGTGCTTTCAATATATCCTGAATTTTATGGCCATTAATTGCAATTGCATTCCAGCCAAATGCCTCAAATCTTTTTTTGTATTCTTTTAAGTTGTATTTTAGTATTGTCTCGCCTGTCTGGCCAAGGCCGTTAACATCAATTATTGCTATTAAATTGCTTAATTTGTAATATGATGCTAATTCTGCAGATTCATAGATAGAACCTTCTGCTGTTTCTGAATCTCCTAATAAGACATAGGATTTTAGTTTTCTTTTCTGCAGTTTTGCTGCAAGAGCTATTCCTGCTCCTAGTGAAAGACCTTGTCCAAGAGAGCCTATTGCAAATTTTACAAATGGAATGTCATTTGAGGGAATTGGATGGCCTTCAAGAGGGCTTCTTAGTTTTCTTAATTCATTTAAATTGCTTTTTATTATGTTTAACTTTGAAAGCGCTGAATATAAAATTGGAGCAGCATGGCCTTTGCTTAATATGAATTCATCATTATCAGGATTGTCTGCATTTTTTGTATCATATTTCATTTGACTGAAAAATAAGCAGGAAATTATTTCTGCGCATGACAAGCATGAAGTTAGATGGCCAGAGCCTGCTGCAGTTGTCATTTCCATGACATCTCTTCTTAGAATATTTGCTATGTCTTGCAGTTCTCTTTCAGTTGCCATCTTTATTATAGTAATATCCAGTTTATAAATAATTTCAAGAGTTCATTGTGTTTAAAACTACCCTTTGACGACAGCAAAAAGCCTTAATCTTTAGGATACATTCTAAAACCGTGAGTTGAAAGAACAAATAGCTTTCCATTAAATTCTTCTGGTTTAACTAATTTGAATAAATTTGAAAGGGCTGAAAATACACTAATAATGAGGGGCGGCCTTATCCTAATAAATATAATGCCTGAATATTGTTCAGGAGGAAATAATAATATATTTCCGAAATCCCTATCAAAAGTTAAAATTACTCTATTTTCAGATTTTGCTAATTCGGCTATGCTCTGATCATTAGCTCCTTTAGACACTCTTTTTATATCTAATCTACTTTCTTCCAATAAATTTAATATTTTTTTAGGGATATTTTCATCTGCTAAAATCTTCATTTTAGAAGGAAGTATAGTTATCTCCTTCTATTAATTTTGAAGCATATCCGATAGCAGACAAAATTGCTTCTTTGGTAAGCTGCGGATAATAATCTCTTCTAATCTCTTCTATATTTATGCCTGCTTGAAGTAAATCTAACACCTGCCAAACCATTATTCTTGTACCTTTGAATATTGGTTTTCCATGACAGATTTCATTGTCTGCGACAATATATTCATTTATTTCTATTCTCATAATTATTTTAAATGCACATAGTTAATAAGTTTTTCTGTTTTAGATTTTGTGATTACTATTTAGTTACTATTAATAGAAAGATTTATATATTAATTCCTATATTAGAAATTATGGGAAATACAGAAGAACAAAGTTCTCAGGAGCAGAAAATAGAAACCTTAGAAGAGTTAGTACAAAGACTTCCAGAAGTTAAAGCTGGATTTTTTTGACAATGATGACTATACTGAAATACCAGTTATTGAAAGAGGAGAGATATTTTATAAAGGTGGGACAAAAGAACTGGCTTATATTGGCGGAATAGAAAAAGAGAAAGGTGTTTTAGCTAAACTAATTTATTCACTAGCATGTAGAATAAATGAAGAAGGTATAGAAATTTTAGAAGATAGACAATGGTACTTAGAAGGAGACAGTGGTCCTGAATGGTGGTGTGAAATATATTTATGTGACGCAGAATCTGAAGGAACTAAATATAGAAGAATAGAATAATAATTGATCCAAATAGTTATCCTTTCACAACCGCCAATGGTTTCAATCTAACAACTAAATTCCCAATTCCTAATTCGTGCGAGACTCTTGCGACTTCATTGACATCTTTATATGCTTCTGGAGCTTCTTCTACCAAGCCTTTTATTGAGCCTGCTTTTATTGCCACGTCGTACGACTTTAATTGCGTCTTTATTTTTTCTGGAGAAATGTTGTTTTTTGCATAGGTTCTTGACAAGACACGGCCTGCTCCATGAGCTGTTGATGCAAAAGAGATTTCTTCTGCCTTGTTTGTTCCGACTAAAACATAGGAGAAAGTTCCCATGCTTCCTGGAATGAAAATTGGGCATCCAACTTTCCTGTATGCAGGAGTAATTTCTTTTCTTCCTGGACCAAATGAGCGAGTCGCGCCTTTTCTATGAATGCATAGAGTTTGCTTTTTTCCTTTTATTTCAAATTCTTCAAATTTAGCTATGTTGTGGGCAATGTCGTAAATAACTTTAACTTCAGCTTTTGGAAAATATTTACTAAAGCTTTTTCTTGCCTGATAAGTTATTAGCTGGCGGTTTGTGAATGAGAAATTCGCAGCAGCAGCCATTGCTGACCTGTAATCTTTTCCTAATTCTGATTCAATTGGAGCACATATTAATTCTCTGTCTGGAAGATTTTTGTAGCCATATACTTTTTCCATCTTTTGAATATAATCTGAAGCTGTTTGATGGCCTAGACCTCTTGAACCAGTGTGAATCATTAAAGCGATATTTCCTTTTTTTAATCCGAAAACATTTGCTATTTTCTCATCATAGATAGTTTCAACTTCCTGGACTTCAATAAAGTGATTTCCTGCTCCAATTGTGCCAAGCTGATTTCTTCCTCTTGCTTTTGCTTTTTGCGATAACTTGGCTGGGTCTGCTCCTTTAATATGCCCTGAATCTTCTGTTTTTTCTATGTCGTCTTGAACTGCATAGCCTTTTTCCAGAGCCCAGTTAGAACCTTTTTTTAGTATTTCCTCCATGTCTTTATCTGTGAGCTTAATTTCTCCTCCTTTGCCAACTCCTGAAGGAATATTTTTGTATAATTCATTTAATACCTGCTCTCTCTTTTTCAGGAATTCTGATTTTGTCAGATTAATTGCTAAAAGGCGGACTCCGCAATTTATGTCGTAGCCTACTCCTCCAGGAGAAATTATTCCTTTCTCTATGTTAAATGCAGCTACTCCTCCAATTGGGAATCCGTAACCTTGGTGTGCGTCTGGCATTGTCAAGGATTTTTCAACTATGCCTGGCAGCTCTGAAACATTTTTTGCCTGTTCAAGAGTTTTATCCAGCTTGATTTTCTGCATTAAGGAATCTGAAGCAAATATTATTGCAGGAACATTCATCCTCCCTTCTTTTTCTATTTCAAATGTGTTTTCTGCTATTTTTTTTATTTTCATATTTATACATCAAGGACGGCCTGGGCTTCCCAGCCTGTTTTTGTTTTTTTGACATGCATTTCTGCGTAAGTCGCGGCTTTAATATGATCCAAGTCTTTGTAATTTGAGGCGCTGTCGCCAAAAAGCTCTGCGCGTAGGTTATTGCCGCGGATTGTTATTTTGGCTTTTGCCACAACGAAATTCTCTACGTCAAGGAGATAGATTAATTCGTCAATGAAATTATAAAACAATGACTCTATATCTGTCCCTGAAACTTCTATTATTTTGCCCTTTTTTGGCTTTATAGAGCTGCCTCTTGACAAATAATTTGATATTGCCAGGACAGAGTTTTCAAGAACTTCTGACAGGGTTTTTCCATATGCTTTAAACTTTATGTCTGCTGTATGCTCAAGGAACTGGTATTTCATATTTTTATCAGGCAAAATAACTTTATAAATCTCGTTTCTTTTTTATAATCATGAGGTTTTTAGATGGTATGATTATCATAGTGCTATTTGTGCTAGTTGGATTAGCTTCATATGTGCTTTGGATAAATTTTCCTGATGAGCCTTTAAAGTTTGAAGATTTTAAATTTAACAGGGCAGCAACTATAGACATTCCTGTTAATAATAAAGTTCAATTTTATTCAAATATGAGATATAAAGACAGGAAAATCAGCTATGATATCTCTAATTCCTGCGATTCTAGCAGGAGAAATGATGCAATCAGAGCATTTTCTGTTATTTCTGAAGAAACTGTTTTGCAGTTTTACGAAGCAAATAGCGAATCTGAAATAAAAATTCTCTGCTCTGATATTGCTCCAAGGCCTGAAGAAGCAGGGCATTTTGTTGCTGGCGAAGGCGGACCTTCAGAGATAATAAATACTACTAATTATGCAGTTATATTATCTGGGAAGATTTCCTTGTTCAGGAAGAATGACTGCCCTAATCCAAATATTGCAATTCATGAAATATTGCATGCGCTTGGATTTGACCATAATAATAATCAAAAAAGCGTGATGTATCCCTTGACAGAATGCGACCAGAGCATAGACGATTATATAGTAGAAGAGATAAATAAGCTTTACAAAGCAGATTCATTGCCAGATTTGGCTATTGAATCTGTAATAGCGAATAAAACAGGAAGATATCTGAATTTTGAAATTGATATAATAAATCTTGGCTTGGAAAATTCTGAATCTTCAGAGCTGTATATATATACTGAAGAAATATTAGTAAAAAGCTTTGATTTGGAGTTAATGGAGATAGGAACAAGAAAAACATTGACAGTTCATAATTTGGCAATACCAAGAAAAGCAGAGAGCCTTTCTTTTGAGATAAAGACTACTGAAGGAGAGTCCGACAAGAATAATAATATTGTTAATTTGAAGCTGGTTAAGAGCGAATGACTTTTGGCAATATTTATATAGCTCTTCTGCTTTTTAACGATGTTTAAAGAGGCGAAGTTTTGATATGGCTGAAAATAAACTTTACAAAAGTTTAGCAAAGAGAAGGATTTTTGCAGGAGGCAAAAATGTCTGAAAAGGAAGAAATCATAGATGAAAGGTTAGGTCATTCTGGAATATTTGATTTTGTCAGCTTCTACAAATATGCTCATAGCTGGCTCAAGGAAGAGAATTATGGGGTTAACGAGAACAAATATTCTGAGAAAGTATCTGGAAATGCCAGAGATATTCTTATAGAATGGCTTGCCACGAGAAGACTTTCTGATTATTTCAAGATAGAAATTAAGATAGAATTTGAAATTGATAAGCTGAGTGATGTTGAAGTTGAAGTTGACGGCGAAAGAAGAAAAACCAATAAAGGAAAAATAGGAATGAAAATAAGAGGCGTCATTGTCAAAGACCCTGATAGCAAGTGGGATACATCTCCTTTTTATAGATTTATGAGAGATATTTATAACAAATATATTATTCCTGGAAGAGTTTACAAGATTGAAGAGCGCATAAAGTCTACAGTTAGAGAATTTAAAGAAGAGCTTAAGGCATTTTTAGAGATGAGCGGAAGAAGAGCAGTATGAACTGGAAGATTATTACTCCTGTATTAATCTTAGTTTTTATTATTCTGCTATTTTATGGAAAAGATAAAGTTGACAATGAATCTTCACAGTTTGAAATATTGGCCAGTAATTTAGACACTCCTTGGGCAATGGATTTTCTTCCGGATGATAAAATAATTTTTACAGAGAGAGGTGGAAGAGTGAGCTTAATTGATATTGGGAAAGTTGAGCTTGTTGGAAACATTGAAGTTAATCAGGAAAGTGAATCTGGATTGCTTGGCGTAGCAATTGATCCTGAATTTGAGAAAAATAATTTTGTATATTTTTATTATACGCATAATAAAGGAAATAGGATTTCAAGATTTTATCTAAATAACGAATTAGCTGATGAATTTATATTATTGGACAATATTCCCAATGCAAGATTTCATGATGGAGGCAGGATAAAATTTGGGCCAGATGGCAAATTATATGCCACTACAGGCGATGCTACAGAGCCTTCATCTTCCCAAGATGTAAATTCTCTTGCAGGAAAGATATTGAGAATGAATAAAGATGGCTCAATTCCTGAAGGCAATCCATTTAATAATTATGTTTATTCTTTTGGACATAGAAATCCACAGGGAATTGCGTGGCATCCTAAAACTGGAGAATTATATTCTTCTGAACATGGGCCTTCAAGAAATGACGAGATTAATTTAATTATCAAAGGAGAAAATTATGGATGGCCGACAGAATGCACTGATAAAACTGGAGATTATGCACTTCCTCTTAGATGCTATACTGAATTTACTCTTGCTCCTTCTGGAATTGCATTTTATGAAAATGAACTTTATGTTGCAGGATTAAGAGGAACGCAATTAAGAAAAATTAATTTTGGTGAAGATTATAAGATTAATTCAGAAGAGGAATTTTTGAGTGATCTTGGCAGGATAAGAGAAGTCGTAGAGCATGACGGCTATCTTTACATATCAACTTCTAACAGAGATGGAAGAGGCATTCCCAAAGAAAATGATGATAAAATTATAAAAATTAGACTATAACTAAAATTAGAGCAACTTTAAGTTGACAACACTAGAATAAAAATATTTATATAACACCAATTGATAACTATTGTATGAAAAAAGAGTTTATTTTCTTTGCGGTTAGCTTTCTGCTTTGCTTAAGTCTTGCTTCTGCAGCTTTTAACTTGGAAATAGATAAAAACAGCAGAGGCGACGTCGTTATAGCTGAGCTGAAAAACCCGGCTATTTTTGATTTTGTCATCAATAACAAGGGCGGAAGCGACCATGCAGAAATTTACAGCCTTGTTAGTGTTTCAATGAGTCCAAAAGGCACTTTTCTAATTCCAACTGGAGAATCTGCAATAGAAGTAAGGGCTTATCTTGGAGATTATTATCTTGAAAATCCAGGGTTTTATTCATTTCAGTATCAAATAAAAGGCCAGGATCAGGGCATTTTTGAGGACAAGCTATTTGTTCAAGTTGCTTCTTTGCAAGATGTTTTTTCAATAGAAACAATGAAAATTCATCCTGATGAAGATGAAGCAATTTTAATAATCAAGAATAATGTAAATTCTTATCTGGAGAATGTGGAGATTGAATTTAATTCTGAATTTTTCAACATAATAAGAAAAATGGATTTTGAGCCTTATGAGAGTGTTGAAATTCCAATAGCTCTTGCAGACAAAAATCCAAAATTAAAAGCAGGGCAATATGATATAAATGCGAAAATTAAAGTTCAAGATTCTTCTGTAAAATTATCAGGAGTTATTAGTTATCTTGAAAACGAAGGCACATCTGTAACTAAAGAATCTTCAGGGCTTTTAGTTGTGAAGTCTTTAGTCAAAGAAGTTAATGAGGGAAATATTCCTGTTACTGCTAGGGTTGGGATGAGAAAGAATATTGTATCAAGGCTCTTTACAGGTTATTCTATTGCCCCATTGGAAGCAACTAGAAGCGGTTTGGTTGTTGATTATAAATGGGAGCAGAATTTGGAGCCAGGAGAATCTTTTAGCGTTGTCTCAACTACAAATTATACATTTATAGTCTTATTTTTGGCATTGATAGTTTTGACTGCTGTTGGAATGAGATTTTATACTTTCAGCCCTCTTAATATTGACAAGAGTGTTTCTTTTGTAAAGACAAAAGGCGGAGAGTTTGCTCTAAAAGTAAGAATTAATGCAAAGGCGGGAAGAGCTGTAAGCAATGTGCAGATTATTGACAGGCTGCCTCCTATGGCGAAATTATACGGAGTATCAAGCAAGCCAGACAGAATTGATGAAGCTAGCAAGAGATTATCATGGGATATCAGCCGCTTAAGCAAGGGAGAGGAGCGAGTATTTTCCTATATAATTTATTCTCATGTAAGAGCAGTTGGCAGATTTGAATTGCCTGCTGCAATGGCTATTTTTGACAGCAATGGAAAGAGAGCTAATGCCTTGTCAAACAAGGCATATTTTGTTTCAGAAACTTTGCAAGAATCTCATGACTAAAGGAATTAATTTATCAGATTTGCTTGGTAATAAATGTATAGATACTCCAATGAGTTATGAAGAGAGGAAGGCGTTCTGGGATAAAGTTCATGAAAGAATGCGCGATTTGGGATATATAGAAGCAAATGGAATAACTGAAAGGTCTACTCTTTTGACGGAAAGGGATTATGAATTGCGCATTAATTGCTAGAGAGCTTAAAATTGTCTAATAACTTTTCAGCAAGAATTATCCCTGGCAAATCATTGCCTTCTTGGACATAATAATGGCAGTTCTTTAGGACGTTCTTGTCTGCAGACACGCTTATATCTGCTTTTTCAAGCAAATCAATATCATTTTGCCTGTCTCCTATTGCAATTGCAAAAATATCTTTTTTTGCGGTTTTTGCCAGCTCTTTTTTTATTCTTAAGAGCCCTGTTCCTTTTGTGATATTAGGATCGCCAATGTCATAAGCTTCTCCATTCCAGATTATGTAATGTGGATATTTCTTAACTAGATTTTCAATAGCGCTCACTCGCTCACTGCAATGAATAGTTAGAATGCTTTCTTTTGGCTCAAATCCTAGAATCTTTTTATCATTTATCTTTCTTAATTCAGCTCTTAATATTGACAAAGCTCTAAGTTTATCAAGGTCATGCCCTGCGCTAATTTCATCTGCTCCAGCACTTATTCTTCCTCCGTTTTCTGCCTGCAAAATAAATATATTGCCATTTTTTTCCTCTCCAACGAGCTCTGAAAACATTGTCTTTAGAGTGAGCATGCTTCTTCCAGATGATATTGCTATGTTTGCAAAGTTTAGCAGTTCTTTGGCAAGAGAGATAAATTTCTTAGGAGGGAATTTTAAATCAATTGTTACTCTAGTTTTATCCTCAACAATTTTTGTGCCTCTTGGCACAATTACACCATCAACATCAAATACAATTAGATTTGGCTGAACATCTTTTATCTCGCTTATAGGCTTCATGCTTAATTTATGCAAATATGATTAATAAAATTATGTGCGGATTAATAATCAGAAAAACTTTTGATGCTATTATAATTAGTTTTTTGGATGCATGAAAATTCCTGAAACTTGGAATTTTCTGCACAGAGAATTGCAGAAAGTAAGAGCAATTCTCTTGTGCTCAAGATTGCATTCATCTATGTGCTTTAGCACATGGTTTTCTCCATCAGCAATCTTGACATAAGCAAAGATTAAAAAGCCAAAAAGCTGCACATTTCAATGCGCCGGTAGTATAGCGGTTAGTATATCTCGTTGCCAAGCGTAAGGAACCAAGGTTCCTTGACGCATCAACCTCCTTTAATAGTGGTTGGTGAAGAAAGCGCAAAGACGAGGTGACCCGGGTTCGACTCCCGGCCAGCGCATATTTATTCCCTATAATCTTCTTTTCTTGCTTCGCTGGAAATTGATTCAGGCGACTTTGCACTGATTAAAACGTCGTCTATCCTTAATATCATTGCCGCGACTTCTGCAGCCGAACTAATTGCCTGTGTTTTTACCTTTAGGGGCTCTATAATTCCTGCATTGTATGTGTCTTCCATTTCATTTCTCAATAAGTTAAGCCCGTGATTGTAAAGCCCTGATTCATGCCTCTTTCTTAATTCTGTTATTATGTCTATTGGGTCAAGCCCTGCATTTTCTGCCAATGCTTCTGGAATTGACTCCAATGCATTTGCAAATTCTTCAACTGCCAGCTGTTCTCTTCCACTCAATGTTCTGGCATAAATTCTAAGCCTTCTTGCAAGCTCTATTTCTATTGCTCCTCCGCCAGGCACTATTTTTCCGCTTTTCACAGCAGCAATTACATCGCCTAAGCCGTCTTTTACAGCTCTTTCTATTTCTTCAATAACATGGCTTGTGCTTCCTTTGATAATTATTGTTACAGCGCGCGGATTGTAGCAGCCTTTTACAAATGTCATTGAATTATCATTTTTTCTTATTTCTTCAACAATTTCTGCTTTTCCCAATATACTTTCGCCTAAATCAGACAAGTTGGAGGTTATTTTTCCGTTTGTGGCACGCGCTAATTTTTCCATGTCTGATTTTGAGACTCTTCTGCATGCAAAAATTCCTGCTTTTGCCAGATAATACTGCGCAACATCATCTATTCCTCTTTGGCAGAAAACTACATTTGCTCCTGAAGCAATTATCTTTAAGGCCATGTCTTTTACATATTTTTCTTCTGATTCTATAAATTTTTCCAATTGCTCTGGAGTTGATACTGAAATTCTTGCTTCTGTTTCTGGATTGCGCAATTCCAATGCTATATCTATAAGCAGGATTTTTGCGTCTTTGATTTTTGAAGGCATGTCAGCGTTTGCTCTTTCTTTGTCTAATGCTATTCCCTGCATTAACTCGCTTTCTGCTACAGAGCCTCCCTTTATTCTTTCTATTTTTATGTCTTCTAAGTTTATATCCTTGCCAGAGACAACTTGGTCAACTGCCTTTACAATTAATCCAGAGAGAGTTTCTTTATCGCTTTCAGCACCTTTGCCTGTCATTGCAGTCTGAGCTATTTGAATAAGAATATTTTTATCATGAATTGGCATTGCTATATCATTTAGAATTTGCATTGATTTTTCAGCAGCCAAGCGATATCCTTTCAAAATAGTTGTTGGATGGATATTTTTGTTTAGAAGTCTTTCTGCGCATTCAAGCAGTTTTCCCGCCAATAAAGCGACTGTTGTTGTGCCATCTCCTACTTCTGCTTCTTGTGTTTTGGCAATTTCCACAATCATTTTTGCTGCAGGATGGTCTATTGACATTTCTTCAAGTATTGTCACACCATCATTTGTTACAATAATATTGCCTGCCGAATCAACAATCATTTTGTCCATTCCCTTTGGTCCTAGAGTTGTTTTCACAATATCTGCAATAACTTTTACAGCCAGAATATTGCTGCGCTGAGCTTCTTTGCCAATAGTTCTTGACATATTTTCTGGAAGAATATAGACTGGCTGTTTTTCTGTCATAAATACTCTCAAATTAGAGTATTTTTAAGATTTTATGTGATGAATAAATGAATAAATAAAAAAGAAAAAGTATGTCTAAACGCATTAAGGAACTAAAAAGTCAGTGATTAATAATCAGCTTCTTTTTCTTCCTCTTCGTCTTCGTCGTCTTCGTCCTCGTCATCAGAAGATTCTTCGTCTTCTGAAGACTCTTCTTCGTTTTCAATTGGTTTATTTTTTCTCATTTTTTTACTAAAAACTTTCTAGTTTTTGTTAGATTTATTAAGAAAGTTCTTTTTTAAATCTTTTGGTTTTTGAATTTATATGAAAGATTAAACATAATCTAAAAATTTTATTGTGGGATTAATTCCTCTTCTAGAAAGATATTCAACATTTGGCTTGACTTGCTTTGCTAATTCATTTTTATATTCCTCTCTAGTCCAACCTTCAGGGAATAGAGCTTCGCCACCAATACTTCTATCTCTCTGAAGAAGTTTAATACTTCTTCCAGATATTACATCTTCTTTAGTTCTATAATAATAAATTATCCTGCCTCTAAAAGCAACATCTCCTGTCTGCAACTGTTCTGTCCAACTCTCAATTAATACATCTACTTTGCTTTCTCTAGGGCTTCTTTCAGAAATTGCATCTACAAATTCTTGGATATTGCCTGGCTTGCCTGTAAAGAACTTTCTTAAACTCATGCTTTTCTTTCAAGAATAGACTATTTATATCTTTTTATTTTGGGTTAGTTTAGAAAATTTTATATAGGTAATAACTATCATTTAATTATGGCAGAAATAGTAAATATGAATAAAATTTATGAAACCCTTGTTGAACTAAAGAGAGAAGTGGATTTTATAAAAGACCATATGGTTGATGTAGATACAATTCTAACATCTGAAGAAAGTATAGAACTAGATGAAAGTCTGAAAGAATTAGAAGAAGGAAAAACTTTTTCTCTTGAAGACATAAAGAAAGATAGAGAAAATGCTTGATTTACAATTTAAAATAAGTTGGGATAGAGTCATGCAAAAAATTGAGGAGCT
>CAYUCQ010000014.1:0-13004 GCA_964443535.1 Candidatus Woesearchaeota archaeon | reverse complement strand
TATACATTTAGAGTATTTAAGCTTTTCTATTTGTTACTATTTGATAGTTATTATTAAATTCTAAAATACTAAGACTCTTATGCCACACTAAAACCCTATATGTTGAGGATTTTTGGATACAACGAAAAGCAACAAACATCTTGACACACTAAAATTTATTAACAGAATAATCCACGCATCTTCATGCCTTACAAATGCATTCATTGCTCCAAGACTTATGAAGACGGCTCAAAAGAGATATTGACAGGATGCCTTAGCTGCGGAAGAAAATTCTTCTTTTATATAAAGAAAGAGAAGCTTAAGGAAGCAAATGCAAGCATAGAAGAAGAATTAGACTTTGACTTTGATGAAAAAGAAAAGATTGAGAGTGATGTCAGAGAAATTACAGGAATAAAGGATGAAGAAGAGCCAATATTTCTTGATTTTGAAAGTGTGAAGATTATCAAAGAAGGGAAATACTTAATAGACTTGTCCAAATTATTTTCTGGAAAGCCCAATGTATATCAATTGGAAGACGGAAAATATATTATTGACTTATCTCCTCATTTAACTAAGGAAAACCTGCACAAGGATTAAAAAGTTATATTGTCTTCTCTTTTTATGAGTTTGAAAAGAATTTTAGAAGAGCAGGTAAAATTGTTTAAACTAGACAAAGAAACAATTGACTATTTGAACAAAGAGACAGAGAATATAATTGAAGAAATAGAGCAAGAGCTTAAAAAGAAAAAGATTAATGCAGAGGTTTTCTTGGGAGGCAGTCTTGCCAAGGGAACTTTGATTAAGAAGGAAAACCATGACATTGATGTATTTGTAAGATTTGACTGGAGAATTGATGATATTTCTAATGTTTTAGAAGGCATTGTTGAGAGCGTTGGAAAAAAACTTGGCTATGAAGTTTCAAAGATGCATGGAAGCAGGGATTATTTTAGAATAGCGATAAAAGACAACTTGTATTTTGAGATAATACCTCTTTGCAGGATAAAAAATCCTCAAGAAGCAAGAAATGTGACTGACTTGAGCTATTTTCATGTGAATTATGTTACAAAGAAATTGAAAGGCAATAAAATTGCTGATGAGATTCTGCTTGCCAAGCAGTTTTGCCATGCAAATGGAATTTATGGAGCTGAAACCTATATTCAAGGATTTTCAGGGTATGGCTTGGAATGCCTTATAATTTATTACAAATCTTTTGTTAATATGCTAAGAAAGCTTGCGCAAGTTAAGGACAGGATAGTAATTGACCCTAAAAAGCATTATAAGAAAAGTGCTGATGTGCTTTTTTCTCTTAATGAAAGTAGATTGCAAAGCCCTGTTATATTGATTGATCCTACATGGAAGGAAAGAAACATATTATCTGGATTAAGCAAAGAAAATTTCAAGAAATTTCAAGAGAAGGCAAGAGAATTCTTGAAAAAGCCTTCAAATGAATTTTTCAAGCTTCATGAGCTTGATATTGAAGAGCTTGACAAATTAAGCAGGGCAAAAAACTATGAGTTTATTGCAACGACTATGAAAACAGACAGGCAAGAAGGAGACATAGCTGGCACGAAAATGAAGAAGTTTGCTAAATTGCTTGAAAGCGAGCTAAGAAAATATTTTGATGTTTTCAGAACAGAATTTGATTATAGAGAGGGAAATGAAGCTAATTTTTATGCTATTCTTAAAACTAAAAAAGAAATTATTAAGAATGGGCCTCCTGTTTCAATGGCTAAGAATGCTGAGGCATTTAAGAAAGCTAACAGAGACACATTTGTGAAAGCAGGCTCCTTATACGCCAGGCAGAAATTGGATTTTTCTGCTCGCGAGTTTCTAAAAAATTACATAAAAGAGCAGGGCAAAAAACTCACAGATATGGGAATAACTTTATTGAAGATTAAAAACGACTGAAACATTCAATTACTTTTATTAAACTATTTGAGCCTGCTTTGCGAGCCGCTTTAATTGTGTCTTCTGCTATATGATAAAAACAGACTCTTTCATAAGTAATACTGCCCTTTTCTTCAACATTGCTTTCGTCAGCCCAAAATGCATTTGCTCTTTCTCTTGCAGAATTAGCAAATATTTTGCGTTTTTCGCTTTCTAGATAGTCTTTTGGAAAAACAAATGTAACTTCATCGATATGTGCATAATTAGGGTCAGAGTTGCGCGTTCCTCTAAAATAAAGAGATAATTCATTGGCTGATTTACCTTCAAGCTCTGCAATATAGTTAGTTATTCTTGTTATTCTATCGCTCATTCTTTAATTATAATCTTATATATGATAGAGATTAGTTTTTAAATATTTATTTCTTAATATTCAATTGATTTTTCAAGGAATTTTCTATAATTCCTGCAAGCGACTCTGTGAAGAAAGGCGAGTTAAGCCAGATTCCTATTTCATCAGTTGAATCTTGAGGAGTAATTATGAATAAAATTTCATTCTTGTCTGCCATGAAGATGCGTGCGTCTGATTCTATATGGCGTGCTTTTATTTCTGATTTTGCATTAAATTTTTTTATCTTTTCAATGTCGCCTGAAAGAGCGAGCTTGATTTTTATGCTTTTCTTTGCAGCTTTTTCCAATAATGGAACTATTACTCTGCTCTTGTCTTCTAAATCAGCAACAGAGGTGCATATTGAAACTTCTTTCTTTGCATTTTCTATAATCTCTCTTAATCTTGAAATTATATTTGAGCGTCCTCTAAGGGCCGCTGTTATTTCCTGTGACTTGATTGGAACTATTCCTGAGCTGTATATTCCTTCTAATTCCTTATATTCCTGGCTTTCTTTCAATCCGGACAATGATTTTACTCTTTCTTGAGCATTGATTAATGCATTTGCCTTGATTTTTTCTATAACTTCTGTAGGCTTTACTGCAAGATATTTGACAGGCTTTCCTATTCTTATCATTGCAAATCCTCTTTTCTCAAGAGATTCTAGAACGTCGTATGTTCTTGATCTTGGAACTCCAGAAATTTCTGCAACTTCGCCAGCAGATGCAATGCCTTTTGTAAGCAAAGCTATCCAGACTTTAGTTTCGTAAATATTAAGATCAAAGTATTCCCTTACGTGCTTTACTAATTCTTGCTTCATTATCATTAGTGAGTGACATATTTGTCGTATTTAAATCTTTTGGTTTTGTAGTTATTATATAGTTGTCACAACTTGGAAAGATTTAAATAGATATTACTTGAAGCAAACATATGACTAATGGTAATATGGGATATGGGGCTATAGAAAGAAAAGCAGATCCTTATGGATTCTATATTGGAAAATGGGTTGAAGTAGTTACGCAAGGCGGAACTCTCTGGGGAAGATATCAAGGAACAAATGAAAATGGAGACATTACTCTAAGACCTTCTTTGAGAACTGAAATTCATTCAACTGATAAAAAAGAAGAGCATGAAAGAATATTTGACATGGTGGATGAACCCCTATATATAAATCATGATATTATGGGCCGTCTTGAGGGCTTGCGCGAAGAATATATGCATTCTGTAATTGAAAGAAGAGAGATTATTTTTCCTTCTAAATATCATTAACTCTTTGTGTCTTGTTTAGAGTTAGTGGACAGAAAACAAACGATAAAATTATCTTCAGCTTAAAGGCAGGATTTTGTTTTCTGTATCATTAAATCAAAGAAGCAATGCCTAAGGCTAAAAGGCATCCTGCTGATATAAAGGGCATTGCGGGATAGAACTTGCCCTTCTTAGACATATAGAACAGACCTGCGAGGGCAAGGGTTGCGCCTACTACTATGACAAGAGATTGCATTAATCCCATGAAATTAAAGACAACGCCTGCAAGCATTATTGGAAATACTACATCTCCTCCGCCGAGAATTGCGACACTTACCTTCATCTTTTTGTTCTTGGCTTTTGCCTCTTTTTTAGACTCTTTAATTTGAGAGTCTTCTGCTTTGCCTCTGTATGGAATAAAGAATCCTGTAAAGAATTTCAGCTTCTTAATCTGGTATTGCGCCATTTTCTGCATAAATCCTGCATGCCATACTGCGTAAATATCATATATTGAAATTAGTATTAGAAGAAGCACAACTGTCCATATATTTAGCAAAGGAACGAAAATTGCAGCTATGCCTGGATAAATCATTAGTTCTGTAAGATTATGGACTATTATGTTTCTTTTGAAAAGTTTTAGCGCTGCAAGAGGAAGGGCGATAGCCATGGCAATTAGTGATGAATATTGAATTCCCTGAATGAAAGCATTTATTGTTATTCCTAAGGCAAGCGTGACTACGACAAAAAACCAAGTTCTTAGGAAAAATTCTGCTTTGTATCTCATAAGAATAAGCATGAATATTACTGCTATTGCAATTGCGATAACTATTGAGATAAGAGTGTTTGCAGGCTTTATATCTTGAGGCGGATCTATTCCATAAGGTAGATTGTAAGTTGTTATGTTTGCCAAGTTGCCTTCTGCATCAATAACTTGCTCTGTCTGCGGAGAATATTGATTAATTACAGCAATTCCAATTAATTGAGTTATAAAAAACATACCTAAAAGAAGAAGAACTATTATAATAGAATGTTTCATAAAACTGCTTATGAAAGAGAGTTTTTAATACTTTTTATCAGGAAAGGTTTATAAAGATGTTTAAACATAGTTTAAACATGGAAAATCTATTAAATGTTGTCAGATGGGGCAATAGCGCTGGAGTTTTACTGCCTAGAGAATGGCTTGGAAAACAAGTCAAGATTATTTTGATAGACAGAACTAAAGAAATTAAAAAGGAGATTTTAGACATTCTTGACCCTTATTTGAATGATATTATAGGCATTTATCTAGTTGGAAGCTACGCGAGAAATGAACAGCGAGCAGATTCGGACATAGATATTATTGTTATCTCAAAGAGTATTAGAAAGCATATAATCTCTGGGATGTATAATATTGATATATACTCTCTTAAAAGCATAAAGAACACAATTAAAAAGAATCCTATTATGATACTACCCAGTTTATTTGAAGCTAAGGCCATAATTAATAAATCATTGTTAGAAGAATTAATATCTATAAATATTTCTTTAAAAAATTTCAGAGATTACATTAAAGAATGTAAAAGGATAATAAATATTAATAAAAAAATTATTGAATTAGATAAAATAAAAGGTGAAAATCTGGAATCTAAAGAGATTATTTATTCTCTATTATTAAGATTAAGAGGAGTTTATATGATGAATTGTATTTTAAAAAATAAAAAATATTTTAATAATGAGTTTAAGAGATGGCTAATTTATAAAACTGAATTGAGTGAAGAAGAAATTAATAAAATTTATGATTCCTATAAGAGAGTTAAGAATAATAAAAATATTAAAGAAGAATTTAGAATAGAGTTGATTGAAAAATTAATTAATCTGCTACAAGAGGAGATAAGAAAATATGGTGAAAAGATCAAAAAGGCTTGAGAAAGGAATTGCGTCTTTGAAAGAGCAGATAGATATTCACCAAAGAAAAAGACAAATTGCAATAGAAGAAGATAATATAGAAAGAGCTGACTATTATGAAAAGGAAATTTCTAATTTAGAGAAAGTTAAACGGAGAAAAGAAAGGCAGTTTGAAAGATAATTTACTTAAGCCTAATTGTCTCTAAGTTTCTTGGAACAACTGTTTCTATTTTATTAGTGCGATGAATGCTTGACGCGAGGTCAAGGCATCTTGAAGGCTCGCCGTGGTTTATGACAATTTTCTTTGGGCGCGGATTCATCCTATTTACGAATTGCATTAATTCGTTTCTTCCAGAATGAGAAGATAATCCATTAAGAGTTTCAACCTGTAAGTTTACTTTTATAAATTCGTTATTATGGTCTTTTTCCATGTTAACTTCTTTCCTGCCTTCTTGCACTTGACGCCCTAAAGAACCTGCTCCTTGAAAACAGCTGAAAACTAAAAGATTCTTGGGATTGTCTGCGAGATTCCTGAAATATTCTACTGAAGCTCCTCCTACAAGCATTCCTGATGTTGAAACAATTATGCACGGGCCTCCTTCCAGAACTTGCTTTCTTTCTGCCGGTGAGCCAACTCTTTTGAATATATCTGAAAGAAATGGATTGTTATCCTGCAGTATTTGATTTCTTACTGAAGCGCTCAAGAAGTCAGGATAAGCTGTGTGAATTGCGTTAATGTCCCATATCATGCCATCTATATATACTGGAATTTTTGGCAGCTCGCCTGTGCGTATTGACTCTTCTATTCTAAGCATAGTTTCTTGCGCGTGGCCAAGGCCTAATTCTGGAAAGAGTATTTTTCCGCCTCTTTCAATTGTTGCTTTTGTCAGCTGAACAAATAATTTTTCTGTTTCAGATCTAAAGGGAAGGACATTGTCTTTTCCGCCATAAGTTGCTTCTAATTGCAATGTTTCAACTCTTGGAAACCTGTTTTCTGCAGGATCAAGCAAACGGGTTTTTCCATATTTTGTATCTGCGCTATATACAAAATTATGCAGACCATTTCCTACATTAATATGAACTTGGGCAGAGCCAAGAACATGCCCTGCGTTGTAAAAAGTTATTCTTATATCAGGAGTTATATCTGTAACTTCGCCGTATTCAAGGCATATAGAATGCCTTACCATTTCCTTTATGTCTTCTCCTTTATAGAGAGGAAATTCTGCTTTTTTGTAAGCAACTCCTATAAAGTCCAATGCAAGCAATGCGCATATATCTCTTGTTGGAGCTGTAAGATAAACAGGGCCCTTGTATCCCATTTTATATAAATATGGAATAAGTCCGCCGTGGTCTGTGTGCGCGTGAGAAAGAATAATTGCGTCAATTGTGCTTAAGTCACCTATTTCTGCCACATCTAAATAAGGAAATCTTTCCTGGCCTTCTGAAATTGCAGGATTTATGCCGCAATCCAGGAGAATTTTTGAATTTGGAGTTTGCAGCAATAAGCATGATCTTCCTACCTGCCTTCCGCCGCCAAGATATGTAAGTCTAACCCACATATCCATTTTTTCAGGATTCCATTCCTTGTAAATTTTTCTTCCAATATCATTCAGGAATTTTTTTCTGTAAATAGTATTTGCATATAAAACAGATCTTATCTTTTCTGTTATCTTGCTTGGAATTGAAGGGCTTCTCTGAACTGTTGGAAGCCAGAATGTTGATTTTTTTATGTCGCTTAGAATTGAGCCTTGCTTTCCTATTACTAGTCCTGGCTTTTTTGCTTCTATTATTACAACGCTTCTTTGTATGTCAAATATAACATTAGTTATGCTTGCTTCTGCAGGAACAAGTGCTCTTATTGTCTTTTCTGTCTCTGATTCGTCAAGCAATATCTTCTTGTCAGCTCTCAAATCAATTCTTTTCTTTATCTTGCTGACTACGCTCTTTATTTGTTGCTCTCCATTGCGCAGAAATTCCTTGTCATCTGTGTAGAGAACTATGTTTGCCCCTTCAAATGCGGCATCACTGATAACTTTTGGAAGCTCGTCCTTAATAATTTTTAGAATATCTACCATTTTTAGAATGTCAAAAATTAAATATTATTTATATTGCGGAACTATTTCTTCTGCAGTAACATGCTTTATTCCTTGTTTTGTTACAGAAAAGATATCTATTCCATTTCCTGAACCAACATCTCTTTGAGTTGAAGATTTAAGGCATTTCTTTGCTAATTCCACTGCCTGCTCAACTGTTATTTCTTTCTTGTATTCGCCTTCCAATATTCCTAATATGTAAGGCATTCCTGAAGAAAAATTTGCGTCATAATCTTCAACTTCATAAACTCCGCCAGCAGGTTCTATTGTGAAAAGAGAGACCTTTCCACTTGCGTCTACGCCTGCTATTAATGTGCCTACTATGCTCACTATCATTGAGGGGCTTCTTATGCCTCTGTAAGTTAACATTCCTAAAAGATTAGCAGCTTCCTTTATAGTTGCCTTTGATTTTGTTCTTAATTCTTGGAGCCTTAATTCAGCGCCAAGAATCTTGTTTGTCAATTGAGCGTCAGATACGCTGCCTGTGTAAGCGACTATTATGCCATCATTAACGCGGAGGATTTTCTGGTAATTCTTTCCCATGACAAGGCTTCCAGCAGTAACTCGCCTGTCGCCTCCAAGAACAACGCCGTCCTTGCATACTATTCCAACTAGGCTTGTGCTTGATTTTAGTATATTTTTTGAGATTTCTTCATTCATCTTAAGAACCAAGAATTTATATTAAATTTAAACTTTTTAGGTATTTAAGTTTTTCGGCATAAGAATAAGCGGGTCTTGCTGAGCATTTTCCTTGAAAAGGTTAAGATTTTGGCTGTATTCAATATAAGATATTTCCCCTGTTTTTTTAATATGTATTATGTTATCAACAAAACTTTCTATCTTCTTTTCGTGGCTTACTATTAATAGCTGGGAGGCTTTTAATTCAGGGAGAATATCGCGGATTTTCTCAAGCTGGGGCTCTGAAAATCCGTCTGTCGGCTCGTCAAGAATAATTATCTCCTTTGTCTTTATCTTGCTAAGCATTGAATTAATTATCTGATTAAGGGCAAGTCTATAAGCTAAGGCAATAGCTGTTCTTTCTCCTCCAGAGAGGAAAGAATACTCCATTTCTGCGCCATTGTGAATTATTATAGGAGAAAATAATTCGTCAAGCCTGACGCTTAGAGAGCCTTGCTGAACAAGCATGTCAAACCATTTGCTGAATACTCGGGAAAACTCCTGCCTTAATTTTATCAAAACATTGCGCTCTGTGAATTCTATTAACTCTAGAAAGTTAGAAGAAAGCCAATCTGACAATTCCTGATGAAGCGCGAGCTTTTGCCTTGATTTCTCTTTTATGCTTATGCGCTCTTCCTGAATTTTTATTTCTATTTTTGTCATGTCTATTTCCTTGCTTATCTGCGCCAGAGATATTTCTGCCTTTCTTTCTTCATCTGCAGATTCTTTTAATTCCAGCTTTTTTTGCCTTGATAAATCATCAAATTTGGAAAGCTCTAATGCTTTTTCCTTGCGAGAAGCAAGATCTGCATTTAGAACAGCTATATCTTTTTCTAAATTTTCCTTGGACCTTGCAAGAACCTGAATCCTGTTTTTCAGCTCGCCGAGATATTCTAACTTTGTCCTTAGAATCTCTTTAGCTGTTTTTTGCTTTTCCAAGCCCACTTTTTCCTTCTTTTCTTTTTCAATTTCACTTATTACCAGCATTTTTTCTTTTTCGCGAGCAAGCATTTTCCTGTTTAGCTCGCTTAAGATAGTCTCTGCCTTGCTAAGGATATTGTATTTGTGAGGCTCTGGAACATCCTGCAGGCAGGTTGGACAGCTATACATGCTAAATACTCTGTCTTTTTCTGTAGATGTTTTTTCCTGCTGATATCTTAATGAGTTTAACTCGCTGACTGCAGCCATATAACCTGACTGCAGGTCTTCTAATTTATCATTTTTTTGAATGATTTTTTTCAAAATTTCTTGGTAAACTTCTTCGCTAAATACTTCGCCTGCTTCTAAAATGATTTTTTTTATTTCTTCTGATTCTTTTTCTAGAGCTGAACAATGCTCATGCTTATTAGATATTTTAATTCCTATTTTATCAATTTCTTTTTCAATATACTCTTTTTCTTTTATCTTTGAGTCTATTTGCATTGCATCTAACTGCAATTTCTTAAGTTTTTCAATTTCTACATCCAAAAGATCTATTTTTTCCAGCTTTCTTTGCTCTAAATCTTTCAAAGATATTTTTCGCAATTCCAATAGTTCTTTTTCTTCATCAAGGTTTTTTATTTCCCCTAAAAGAATTTTTGAATCTTCTTTTAGCATATTCAAAAGTATTGTTAAATTTTCTCTTATTATTTTATATTTGTCTATTCCAAGTATATGACGCAGGATATTTAATCTTGTTTCTGCATCTTCCAGAATTATCTGCTTCATCTGCTCCTGCGGAGTATAAACTGTATAACGATAGAGAAGGTTATTTTTCTTTATGAATTCTGCAGGATATCCTATTATTTCCAAGATTTTAGTCTTTATTTCTGTCAGAGAAGCGCCTATTTTTTCCTGGTCTATTTTTATTGAGGCAGACTCGTTTGTCACGCTTTTGCTGCTTCTTCTCAATCTTCTTTCTATAGTTATATTCTTTCCTTCTATTTCAAATTCCAGAGAAGTAAATCCTGAATCTGCCCCGTTTCTTAGCAGAGACGAACCGCGCTGGCCTGGCTGAAGGCCGAATAAAGAATATTCTATTGCCAATAGCACTGAGGTCTTGCCAGAGCCTATGTCTCCTGCTAAGAGAGTTGAACCTTCTGGGAAATTTATTTCTCCGCGGACATATGACCTTATGTTTTCTAGCACTAACTTTTTTAGCTTCATATTCCAATTATCTTTTTAGCTTCAGATAATAGTCTCTCTTCAAATACTGCTGATTTTTCTTCATCATTCTTTTCAATTTGCATGGCTTTTATAAGAGGGCGGATTAAAGGATTGAACTTGCCCATGCTTGTATCTTCAAACTTCTTTATTATCTGGGACTCTATATCTTCTGTGTCTATTGTTTCAAGCTGTAATTCCCATTCTGGGAAAGAGAGCTTTGAAGTGTTCTTCAATAAAACCCAGGCGCCTTTTTCTTTTGTAAAGTTTAGTATTTTTACAAAGTTTATGTCGGATATTCTGCCTTGCTCTATTATTCCTGCGAGTTTTAAAATCACTATTTTGTCTTTTAGATTGGTTTTTTCCATTAGCTTGAGGATTTCTTCAGTCGCTTTTAGAGCATCTTTAACTTCGTAGTTTATGACTGCTACTTCTTTCAGCATAATTTCCTGCTTTTCTATCTTGCCGTTGTCAAATATGCAGAATGCGCCTTTTTGCAAGTCTTCTAATTCTAGCAAATTATTTGGAAAGATAGGGCCTGGATAGACTCTTCCGTTTTTGTTATAATATAAGTGCAAGTGGCCAAGAGCAAGATAGTTTACCTGCGGCAGTTTTGTGTCTTCAACTGCATTTATTTTTGGATTTGGAACAGCGCTTCTTATTGCTGTGTGCAGCATCAGGATTTTAAAAAGTCCTGGAGAGTCCTGCAGTTTTATTCTTGCTATTTCATCAATTTCCAAACTTGACTTTTTCCCAGGATAGCCGTAAATTGCCACATTCTTGTAAATTGTGGGCTGGAGAATTATTTTATCTTTTGATTCTTCAAAATTAGATACATTCTTGCAAAATCCAGATCTTTCTAGAACATCCAGAAAAGTTTTTCCTGAAACAGAATAGTCGTGGCTTCCTGCGATTATGAAAACAGGAATATTTGCTTCCTGCAGCCTCCTAAATTCTCTGAATGCTTCTTTTAATGAATCTATTGAAGGATATGCTGAATCAAATAAATCTCCTGCAATAAGGATGAATTCAACTTTCTGCTTTATGCATATGCTTATTGCTTTCTGAAAGCTTTGGATATTTAGGGCGTTTAATTCCGGCAATCTCCAGCCATCAAGATGGCAGTCAGCAAGATGGGCGAATTTCATAAAAATTTAGCGAGGTTTTCTTATATATAGTTTGTTGTGATATTATCCAAATTAGAATAAGATAAAAAATTATTTTGAGCGCTCTTCTAAAGTATTTGATTCTGCCTGACGTCTTAATAATTCATACGTATATATACATCCAGTTAAAAAACTTAATCCTTCTTCCTTTGTACCAAATGTTCTCAGAGCATTAATAATATTTTAAAAATAAATAGGATTTTCTTTATATATTTTTTCCATCATAGACATAGCAAATTCACCTGTTTCTTCATTGAGTAGTGCTCCGGCCTTATAGTCTCTATCCATAATTTCTGCTATATTTCTTACTACCTTTGGTAAACCTTCATCTGTGTATCTTTCACTTTCCATAATTTTTTGATAAAATTAGAATATTTAAATCTTCCTAAAATTACTACTTTATAATAATATTAGTTGCAGGATATAACTTGCTCAATTGGAGGGCACAAAGCAAGAGATTCTATGTCTTGTTCTTCTGTGAAATGAGCTGGCTGAATTTCAAGAACATAATCGCCTGCAGTGCTGTAGGCAGATGGAAGCTCAAATACTAAAGACATTGTTGCTTCCTGCGGATTAAGCCCTTCATCATAACTTGTTTTGTTTACAGGAGTCATGGGATTTGTTTTTGGAATATCTGCTCTGAACTCCCTGTCTTCGCGCCCTATTCTGATATATGCCTTGTCAACTTTGAATAATCCCCTGTTTCGCAAGACAACTGATAAATTATTTATTCCATTTGTTTCGTGCTTGCATTGCGCTGATTCTATTATGAGATTTATTCCGTCCTTGCATTCTGGCTTTTCTTTTGGAACATATAATTTCAGGAAGCCATATACAAGCATGCCCATTGTTATTGCTACGAGAATTAATAAGACATAGCTTATTATTTCGCTGATTCCTCTTTTGTGCATATTCATTGAAAAGAAAAGTTGTTTTTATAGTTTGTGTGTAGAGGAGAGGTTTGCTTGATTTTAGATTAACAGCTACCTTTTACCTTTCTCGGTTCTGCTACCCCATAAGCACCATGCGTTCTGCTTAGGGCTGCTCCGATCAAGGCCTGACCCGTTTCACAGAGGCACGATCGAATGGGACAAAACCTCACAGTTGGATAAAAGACTGCTAGTCCTCTGTCTCACGCGCCTCCTTCAGCTCGCCATAAAGCCCGTTTGCGAATAGCGTGGGGCTAGCACGCTGGCTGCTCTACATAAAAATAGAAGATTTAGGGTTTATAAATTGAATGTTTGAGAAATTATTGCTTATCTTTGTGATAAACATCTAAAAAGATTAACGTATCCATAGGTCTGTCATAAGCATAAGATATTCTGAAAGGAGGAAGATAAACTTCTCTTGTGCCTTTTCTGTCAAATTTCATTGGCTTTCCTATCTCTGGATTCTGAATTATTTTTTGGATTAATTTTTTGAGTTTAATAAGATAGCTTTTATCTAGTCTAGATTTAATGCCTTGAAATTTATTAGTTTCTTTAATTTTTGGCATTTTTCTATTTGAAAGTTGCTAGAAACTCTTCTGAGGATTTATAAGAAGTA
>CAYUCQ010000013.1:0-14293 GCA_964443535.1 Candidatus Woesearchaeota archaeon | reverse complement strand
CAAACTTATAGTTTTATCCCCGCAGCAAGCTGCGGAGGTATTACGAAGAATAAAATTAATTATAACCTGAATAAAGGTTATTTTTATATAGCTCTGATTCCTTTCTTTATTATCAAAAAAGAGAATGGCAATATGAAAACACTGGCTAATCTTAATTTGTCAAATAAGTCCGTATTATTAAGAATAGACATAAATTCGCCAGCTATTAAAGGAAAAATCTTGGACAATCCAAGATTTAAAGCAAGCGCAGAAACTATAAAATATCTTTTGAAAAAAAAGGCAAAACTAACTATAATAGCTCATCAAGGAAGAAAAGGAAATTCTGATTTCAGGCCATTAAGCCAGCACGCAAAAATACTAAGCAGATATGTAAAAAATAATATAAATTATGTCAATGATTTATTTGGAAAAGAAGCAGAAAAAAGAATAAATTATCTTCAGGCAGGAGAAGCAATATTGCTAAGAAATGTGCGCGAATATAATGATGAAACAAGCATAAAATCAAATAATAGATATAAAAATTTCTGCAAATTATTTGATTTTTATGTCAATGACGCATTTTCAGTTTCTCACAGGGCGCAAGGCTCAATAATCCTGCCTCCAAGATACCTATCAAGCGCAATTGGCATAGAATTTGAAAAAGAACTTAAAGCTCTTGAAAAATTTAAGAACTCTGATTCAAAAACAAAAATATTTGTCCTAGGAGGCGCAAAAACAGAAGATTATTTCCCAATATTCAAATTCCTGAAAAATAGGAAAAATAAGCTCCTTGCTGCAGGAATTATGGCAAACTTATTCTTAATAGCAAATGGCCATAATTTAGGAATAGAAGAAAATAGGATAAAATCACCTAATTACAAATCCACCATAACAAAATTAAGAAAATTATACAATAAATATGAAAGCCAGATAATTCTTCCAATTGACTTCGGCTTATTCGGAGAAAAAGGAAAAAGAATTGAAGCTTCTATTCAGCAAGCCCCGTTTAATCATAAGATATATGATATAGGCAAAAAAACAGCCGTACTATTCAAAGAAAATCTCAATAAGGCAGAATACATATTCATGAAAGGACCTCTTGGCTTTTCAGAAATTCCAGAATTCAGCTATGCAACAAAAGAAATCTTAAAGCATATATCAAATTTAACTAAAAATAATAAAATATTCAGCGTTATAGGCGGCGGCCATTTAACTGCAACAATAGAAAGATATCATATTAGCAATGCATTTAGTTATATTAGTTTGTCAGGAGGAGCTTTAATAGCTTATATTTCAGGCGAAAGGCTGCCTGGCTTAATAGCGCTGGAAAAATCAAGATGAAAAAAATGCCAAAATCTCAGAAATTAAAAATTTCTGATGACTCTCAAAATCATAAAATGATTTTGAAGACAGAAGAAGAATGGAAAGAAAAACTTGCTCCAGAGCAATTTCATGTTTTAAGAGGTAAAGGAACAGAAAGACCATTTACAGGAAAATTGCTTAATAACAAAGAAAAAGGAGTTTACACATGCGCTGCCTGCGGCAGCACATTATTCAAGTCAGATGTAAAATTTGACTCTGGAACAGGCTGGCCAAGCTTCTACGACAGTGCAAAAAAGAATATAAAGACCAAAGAAGACAGAGGTATATTAGGAGCAAGAACAGAGGTATTGTGCAAGAAATGCGGCGGCCATTTAGGCCATGTTTTCAATGACGGCCCAGAGCCAACAGGCTTAAGGTATTGCATAAATTCAGCTGCGCTGAATTTCAAGAAAAAGAAAAAATGAAAATAATAGAAGACAAAAGAAACAAATTAGAATTAAAAGCAGCCACACTTATAGAAAGAAAAATTCACGAATACTTGAAAACTCAAAGCAAAGTCGTTTTAGGAATTCCAGGAGGCCGTTCAGTTCAGGGTATTTTCAGCCTTTTGAAGCATCAAAAAATACCATGGGAAAAAGTTCACATCTTTATGGTTGACGAACGCTTAGGCAAAGACAATCAAGAGGAAAATTTCAATCAAGCATACAATAGTTTCATTGAATACTTGGAAAAGCAAAAATTGCTTCTGTCAAATAATGTTCATCCTTATACTTATTTTAATATACCTGAAAAGAAAGCTCTTGAAGCATATAAGAGCGAGCTTAGAGTATTGTCGCATAGATATGATATAGTGCTTCTAAGCTCTGGCGAAGACGGACATGTTGGCTCATTATTCCCTAACCACGATTCTGTAAACGATCCTTCTGATTTCTTCATAATAACAGAAAACGCGCCTAAGCAGCCGCCTAAAAGGCTCACTGCTTCAAGAAAAATGCTCCAGAAATCTCAAACAGCTTTGCTATTATTTTTCGGAGAAGAAAAAGCAAAAGCTTATAAGAACTTCCTAGATAAAAGCCTTTCAATTGCAGACTGTCCTGCAAAATTAGTCAATGATATAAAAGATTCTCATGTTTTTAGCGATATAAAATAAAGGCTTTTTCAAAAGACTTAAAAAGATTAGACATCTAAGATTTCTATGGAGCAAGAAATGATAACAATACCAAAAAGAAGATACTTAGAACTATTAGAAGAAGTAGGCATACTTAGAGACCCTGAAATGATGAAAGCGATTAAAGAAAATGATAAAGCCAAAAAGAAGGGCATAAAAACCTGGGAATTTTCACTTCTCTAATTCCATTAACGCCCTCTTGGGATTTTCAGAATTAGAAATAAATCCTCCAGAATTAGCATAATTTATCCCAAGTTTTTCAAGTTTTCTTATAACGTTAAAATTAACTCCTCCATCAACTTGCATTTTAATTTTCTTCAATTTTCTTAACTCTTTTATCTTGCCATAAACTCCTGCAATAAATTTCTGATGCTCTTTTCCAGGATAAACTCCCATAAGCAAAACTCCATCAATCTTATTTAAAAAAACAGCAATATTCTTAATTTCAGTTAAAGGATTTAAAGCAATCCATGCTTTCATTTTATTTGCTTTAATTTTTCTTATCAGTTCATTTATTTTATCCTCTCTCAAGCTTTCATAATGAAAAATAACTTTATCAAAGCCTTTCTTTCTCAAATCAATAATATATTTTTCAGGATTAAAAGTCATTAAATGAACTTCAAATTTTATTTTATATTTTTTCAGTTGAGGAATATCTTTCAAGCCAACTCCTTTAGACTTGACAAATTTCCCATCCATGAAATCAATATGCAAATCTCTTTTCAAGCCAATTAACTTGTCAAATCTCTCATTAAACTCTTTTCTATTGCGCGCAAATACAGTAGGAATAATTTTTATCATCTTTCATAACTAGCAATCTTCTTAATTCTTCTCTCATGTCTTGCACTGCTGTCAAACTTCCCAGCAAGCCATATTTTGACAAGCTTCAAATTCTTCTCATCAGAGAAATTGCGTCCCCTTAAACACAAAATATTCGCATTGTTATGCTCTTTAGCCATCTTGGCAGAATAGTCGTCATAAGCAGCAGCTGCTCTTGCTCCTTTAACCTTATTTGCGGCAATTACCATGCCTGTTCCAGTGCCGCAAATCAAAATACCCACAGAATTCCTATCAGAGGCAACCCTTTCAGCAACTTTAAAGGCATAGTCAGGATAATCATCTCCCTCGTCTCCGTTTCCGCCTAAATCAAAATAATCAATTCCCTTTTTATCAAAATATCTCTTTATCTTTTCCTTTAAAGCATAACCTGCATGGTCTGCTCCAAGATAAACCACGCTCTTTTTCATTGCTAATTTACAACAACTTTATATATAAAGATATCATGTAAAGCTTGTCTATATAAAAAAGAGAAAAATGACTGCCAATCTAAATAAAATCTTAAAAAATGGAAAAGCGCTCTATCTTGCATATGATCAAGGCTTAGAGCATGGTCCAACAGGAGATTTTAATGATAAGAACATTAATCCATCTTATGTAATTGAAATAGCAAAAAAGGGAAAATTTCAAGCAATGGTATTTCAAAAAGGAATAGCTGAAAAATATCAAAGCGAAATAAAAAAAAGCAAAATACCTTTAATCATTAAGTTAAACGGTAAGACAAGCTTATTCAAAGGAGAGCCAATTGCAAGGCAATTGTGCTCTGTCAAGGAAGCAATTAAGCTAGGTGCTGTAGCTGTTGGCTATACTATATACATAGGAAGCTCGCACGAATCATTCATGATGAGCGAATTTGAAAAAATTGAAGAAGAAGCTCATTCAAAAGGCCTTCCAATAATAGCATGGATATATCCTCGCGGAAAGTCCGTAAAATCAGACACTTCAAGAGAAACAATGTCTTACGCAGCCAGAGTTGGCCTTGAATTAGGCGCAGACATGATTAAGATAAAATACGGCGGCAATCAAAATGACCTGAAATGGGCTGTAAAAGCTGCTGGTAAAACAAAAGTCGTTATAGCAGGAGGTCCACCTATATCTGAAAAAGCTCTTCTCAAGCAAGTATCAGAAATAATGAGTGCAGGAGCAATAGGCCTTGCAGTTGGCAGAAATGCCTGGCAAAACAATGCCCCATTAGAGATAACTAAAAAAATCCAGAAAATAATTTGGAAATGATAGTCATAAATCTCAAGAATTATAAAAAAGGAAAAGAGGCACTAAAGCTTGCTAAAACAATAGAAAAATATCTCCCAAAGTCAATTATCTGCCCATCTGCATTAGACATAGAGACAATAACAAGCAAGACTAAGCTGAAAATATTTGCCCAGCATGCAAATTTTCAGGAAGAAGATAAAACTACAGGATATAATAGTTTGAAAGAATTAAAAAAAATAGGTGCTTCTGGCACACTGCTAAATCATTCTGAACATCCTTTATCAATAACAAATATTCGCAAAGTTATGATAATGGCAAGAAAATTAAATATCAAAGGAATTATCTGCACTCCAAGCTTGAAAAATATGAAATTAATGCTAAAATTAAAGCCCTATGCAATTGCATTTGAAGATCCAAAACTCATATCAACAGGCAAGTCAATAACAAAATATAATTCACAAGTCCTTAAAGATTTCATAAAAATAATGAAAAAGACAAATGTAATTCCTCTCTGCGGAGCAGGAATCTCATCTTATGAAGATGTCAAAGAAGCAAAGAACTTAGGCTGCAAAGGCGTCTTAATTGCTTCTGCAATAGCAAACTCTAAAAATCCCTCTTCATTATTAAGAAAATTAAAGGAGTTTCAATAAAATGATGCCAAAAATAGAATTTAGATATTCAGGGGTTTACGATGATAGTTATAGAAATCGCACAAAAATAAATGAATTATTAAAAGAAAGAGGAAAAACCTATCCCTCTGTAAAGAAAATACGTCTTTATATAGAAAGAGTAAGGAAATTATGGCAAAAGAGAGAGAGAAAAGTTTTAGAAAAAATATCTGAATTATCGGGATTAAAATGGAAAGAACAAAATATTAGATGTTATGTGATAGGATTTGGAAGGCCATTTTCAGATCCTTTAACATTAAGATTATATGAACAT
This sequence comes from Candidatus Woesearchaeota archaeon, assembly GCA_964443535.1. Taxonomy (GTDB): domain Archaea; phylum Nanobdellota; class Nanobdellia; order Pacearchaeales; family GW2011-AR1; genus JAUSIK01. The sequence continues at coordinate 8,832 of CAYUCQ010000013.1, read as the reverse complement.
AAAGAAGATTTCATGGATACGCTAACACATGAACTAATACATCAAATGCAAATTCAAAATCATGAAAGAACAAAAAAATGGTTTGATTATGTTAAAAAAGAGTATGCAAATGAATCTAAACTTACAAAAAGCCATATCTTTCTTCATGCGCTACACACAGAAATATATCTACAATTACTTAACAGAACTAGGCTGGAAAAAAATATAAAAGAAGATAAAAATTATCCAGATTATAATAGCTCTTGGGAAATTGTTCAAAAAGAAGGTCATCAAGAAATAATAAAAGAATTCAAAAAAAGGACAAGATGAAAACACAATCAGAATTATGGGAAGAGCTGAAGAAAAGAGAATTCAGAGTCACTATATTTGGCTCTGCCAGACTTAAGAAAGGAGATGAAGAATATTCAGATGTATATGACTTGGCAAAAATGATAGGTGAAAAGGGCATAGATTTAGTGACTGGCGGAGGTCCAGGGGTCATGGAATCTGCAAGCGCAGGCCATAGAGTAGGAACAAGAAAAAGCAAGGCGCACACAATAGGATTAAACATAAAACTGCCCCATGAGCAGAGAATGAATGACTACGTCAATGTCAAAAAGCAATTCACAAGATTTTCAGAAAGGCTTGATAATTTCATGCTCTTGTCAAATGCAATAGTTGTAGCTCACGGAGGCGTAGGAACTTTGCTTGAATTATTCTATTCATGGCAATTAATGCAAGTAAAGAAGATTTGCAACACTCCTATAATCTTGCTTGGAAAGCAATGGAAAGGCTTGATAGAATGGCTAAAAAAAGAGCCGCTTAAAAGAAAATTCTTCAGTAAAGAAGACTTAGAATTATTATTTGTAGCAAAAAACTCAAAAGAAGCAATTAAGATTATAAAAGAAGCTTATGAAGAATACAAAAAAGGCAATAAAAACTTCTGCCTAAACTATAATAAGTATAAATTATAGAAATGTTTAAAACATAATCTTCTGTCTTGAGGCTATGATAACAATTTCTAATTGCCCTCTTCTAGAAATAAGACTAGCCAGATCTGCAAAACTCGTCATATCAAGAGAAACTCAAGATTTGGTATTTCAGGCATCTGCTGAATACCCAAATATAATAGAGATAGAAGCAGAAGTTAATGGAAATAGAGAGATGGTATCAAGAATATTGTATTCAACTCTTGGACATACTGAAATTCTTACTATTCACTCAAATTCTGATTATAATGGCCCTATTATTCCAAAAACTGAATTAGACAGAAAAAAAGACGTTAAAGATATGAAAATAGAGCACTTATCAGACTTGCATAGATTAGAAGAAAGGCATTTAGAAAAAATATCTAATGAAAGATCTTATGCAGGAAGAGATGTTGCAGAAAAGGCAGCTCATGCATATTCAAGATTAGCAAACTCCTTGGCGCAAACAATATAAACTATATTCTCTTTTTAGGAATATGAAAAAATATGTTGAAAAGAGGCCATGGGGAGGATTTCAGCGTTTTACTCTTAACGAGATTTCAACTGTAAAAATACTTACAATAAAGCCAAGGCAGAAATTCTCATTGCAATATCATAATAAAAGAAAAGAATTTTGGAGATTTCTTGATAACCCGGCAAAAGTTACAATAGGAAAAAAGACAATTAAAGCAAATAAGGGAAAAGAAATAATAATCAATCCAAAGACATTGCATAGAATAGAAGCTCTAGACAAAGAAGTCAATGTCTTAGAAGTTTCGTTCGGTAAATTTGAAGAAAACGATATTATAAGATTAGAAGATAAATATGGACGAGTTTAAGCTTTAACAACTCTCAAAATTTCCTTAAGCTTTTCTTTCATTATACGTTCTTTATTAGCTTCCAAATTAACTCTCAAAAGAGGCTCTGTATTGCTTTTTCTCACATTAAACCAATAATCATTAAAAGTAATTATTAATCCATCAAAATGATCAATAGTGCTTGGACTTTTAGCAGAATAATATTTTTCAATTTTTGCAATTATATCTCCTTTGCTTTTTAATTTAACGCTGACTTCATCAGCCTGCGCATATTTCTCAAACTCTTCAAGCATCTCTGAAAATTTCTTTCCATTTTTCCTTGCAGTTAAATATTCTTCCATTATCAATAATGAAGTTATCAAGGCAGAATCAGCATGATAATTGTCCTTGTAATAATAATGCCCTGAATGCTCAATACCAAACAGCGCATTTTCCTTTCTCATTCTTGCTTTGATAAAAGCATGTCCAACTTTCTCTCTTAATAGCTTTCCAGAAAATTCCAAAATAGTATCGGGAACTATTTTGCTGCATGCAGAAGTGTAAATAACTCCCTGTTTTTTCCCACTATCTCGCAAAAAACGTTTTATAAGCAATGCTCCTGTAATAGAAGTATTTACAGGCTTTCCATTCTCATCGGCAAAAACAACTCTGTCCATATCTCCATCAAAAGCTATTCCAAAATCAGCTTTTTCGCTTTTTATGCGCTTTATCAGGCTGGCAAGATTCTTTTTTATTATAGGATTAGGTATATGGTTTGGAAATTTTCCATCTAGCTTAAAATAAAGAGGAATAATCTTTACAGGCAATTTTCTGTAAATAAAGGGCACAATTTTACCAGCCATTCCGTTTCCTGCATCTACAACAACTTTAAATTTTGAAGAAGTTGAAATGCGGGCAAAAGACAATAGAAAATCCCTGTATTTTGCCATAATATCTTTCTTTACGACTTTGCCTTTTCTCCCAGAACTAACAAAATCATTTTGAGCAATTATCTCCTTAATCTCATCTAATCCATTTTTCGCGTCAATCGGCTTTGCGCCGCTGTCAACAATTTTAATTCCATTATATTTTGCAGGATTATGCGATGCAGTAATCATAATCCCAGGCATTTTGTAAAAGCCGCTGGCAAAATAAAGTCCTGGCGTGTCAATTAATCCAATATCAATAACATCACATCCAGAATCATTTATTCCTTTAGACAAAGCCTTTAGCAAATAATTAGAAGAAGTCCTCATGTCTCTGCCAATTATTATTTTGCTGCATTTCAGAAATTTTACAAGCGCCCTTCCTGTTTCATAAGCAAAATCGTCGTCAAAATCCTTTCCATAAACTCCTCTTATGTCATTTGCCCTAAAAATATTCAAATTCATGCTAAACCTCTCTATAAATATCAGAAAGCAAATATAAAAATGTTCATGTTTGCGCTCAAGCCAAGTTTGCACAATCTTTAAAAACTAAGGAGTCTAATATCTTGCATCAAAAGAGGCAATGATATATGGAAAAAGAGGCTGAATCGAGCATTCTTTATGTAGGAACTTATCCTCCAAGAGAATGCGGCATAGCAACATTTACAAAAGACATAAGCGACGCAATAGACAGAAGATATTTCCCGACGATAAGATCCAGAATTCTTGCGATGAATAATAACGGAACAAACATTTACAACTATCCAAAAAAAGTAATCTATCAAATAAGCGATACAGAAATAACAGACTACCTTGAAACTGCTGAGAAAATAAACAGCTCTGAAAATATAAAGCTAATCAACATTCAGCACGAATTCGGCATATTTGGCGGAGAATATGGCGAATACTTATTGCCTCTCCTTGAAGTTCTGAAAAAGCCAGTTGTAATAACTCTGCACAGCATTCTTCCTTCTCCAAATGAAAAATTAAAGAAAGTTGTAAAAGAAATTGGAAAGCGCGTCAATGCAATAATTGTTATGACAAACAAGGGAATTGAAATATTAAAGCAAGAATATGAAATAACTGAAAATGTTTATTTAATTCCTCATGGCATTCCTGCAACGAATTTGGAAACGCAGGAAAGAGAAAAGAAAAATCTAGGTTTGCAGAATAAAATAGTTTTGTCTTCATTTGGAATGATAAGCCCTGGAAAAGGCTATGAGCATGTAATAGAATCTCTTCCTTCTCTTATCAAGAAATTTCCAAGCCTGCTCTATGTAATAGTCGGAGAAACACATCCTTTAGTAAGAAAAAGAGAAGGAGAAACATACAGGAACTTCCTTGAATCTCGCATAAAAGCCTTGAAACTGCAAAAACACGTCAAATTCTACAACAAATACGTAAAGCTTGAAGAGATAATACAATATCTCAAGGCAACAGATATATACTTATCAACTTCAGACAATCCAAATCAAATAACTTCTGGAACTCTGTCTTATGCAATGGGATGCGGCAGAGCAGTAGTTTCAACCCCATTCTTCCATGCAAAAGACATAGTATCAAATGAAAGAGGCAGACTAGTTGAATTCAAGAATCCAGAATCAATAGCAAAAGCAATCGCAGAAATACTATCTAGCGACAAGCAAAGAGTTGAAATGGAAAAAAATGCTTATTATTACACAAGGCACATGACATGGCAAAATGTTGCAATGTCATACGGCAAGGTCTTCAAGAAAGTATTGAAAGATAAAAATATAGAGATAAAAGAGCTTCCTAAAATAAATATAAAGCATTTAGTAAAATTAACAGATGACTTTGGGATAATACAATTTGCAAACCAAAGCAATCCTGACAAAAATTCAGGATACACGCTGGATGATAATGCCCGCGCTCTCTTAACTGCAACAATGTATTATGAAAAATTCAAGGAATACAAGCAATTAAGGCTGATGAAAGTTTATCTAGATTACATAAACTATGTCAAAGGAAAGGACGGAAAATTATACAATTTCGTAAATAAAGACAAGATAATAGACCTCTCTAATTGGAGTGAAGATGCTCATGGAAGAGCTATCTGGGCATTAGGCTATCTCTCTACAATTGAAGAAATTCCAAAAGACTTAAAAAACAAGTCAGAAAATTTATTCTTGGAAGCTCTTTCTGCATGCTCTGTCATGAGCTCGCCAAGAGCAATGGCATTTTCAATAGCAGGATTGTACAATTATAATAAAAATAAAAACTCGCAGCTAATAACAAAGAACATAAGAAAATTAGCAGACGTATTAGTCTCGCATTACAATCATAATTCACACGAAGGCTGGCAATGGTTTGAGCCTTATCTAACTTATTCTAACAGCAAATTGCCAGAAGCATTATTTTATTCATATCAAGCAACAAATGACCAAAAATATCTTGAAATTGCAGCTGAAAGCCTGAATTTCTTGATGTCAAAAACATTTGAAAATGAAACATTTATTCCAATAGGGCAAAAAGGATGGTATGAAAAAGATAAAGAACGTTCATATTTTGATCAGCAGCCTGTAGAAGCAGGATACACTGTTCAAACCCTAATAGAAGCATATAAGGCAACGCAAAATGAAAAATACAAAGACTATGCATTAAATGCATTCAAATGGTTCTTAGGCAGTAATATGCTCCAGCAGACAGTTTATAATGAAAGCACTGGCGGCTGCCACGACGGCATAGGAGAAGGTGCAGTTAATCTCAATCAAGGCGCAGAAGCCACGCTCTCATATCTTCTAGCAAGACTAACAATTATTGATGTTTAGTTCTTTAATCAACTATTCTATCTAGTTTTGTCGTCAAAAAATCTGTCTAAAACATTCTTATTTAGCATCATAGATTCATCACAATTTTGCTTCAGATTTGTAGAAGCGCTTCTCTTGAAATAGATATTTTCAACTTTCTTTCCCTCTTCACGTGCGACTTTCACTGCAGGCACAAAATCGCCATCTCCAGAAATAAGAATTGCTGTATCATAAAAATTCTTAAATGCGCCTTTTACTAAATCCACTGCCATATGAATATCATCTTCTTTTAGAACATAATAAAATTCATTTGTTCCTCTAATTCTTCTTTTAACCATTTTACATAAAATTAGATTAAACTTTGGAATTCTACTTATTTTATCAAAGAACTTTTGTTGAAGTTTATATTTTTCAATATCTTTAGTTATATCTAAAGGTGCGTTGTAATAAAATATATTAATTATCTCCCTTTTATTAGCAATAAATTTACAGAACTCTTCAAAATTAAATTTCATAGCCTTGAAATAGTCACCATAAATTTTCTTTAATCCAAAATAGAAATTATTACCGTCAATAAAAATAGAAATTCTTTCTTTCATTGGAAAACCCAGGTTTGCAGGGCAAGCCTGGGGCTTGTATATAACTATTATGCTGCATTAGAGCTTAAAAAACTTTCTATTCTTATAATTCTTCTTAGATACAATAAATGCCTTGTATAGAACACTGCCTAGTGGACAAAGGAATTATAATCAAAATCATCCAGAATTAGGGAATTTCTCTTTAGTAGAAATTATGAGTGATAAAGTAAGGCTTGTATGGGAACTATCAAAAGCACCTATAAATTCTTATAACGAGCCTCTCAAATCAAGAATCATTGCAACTATTAACCCCTATGATAAATCATATATACTAAAAGAATCAAATATGCCAGGAAGATTGGTAGAAGATACAAGAAGAGTGATGGAACTGCTAGAGTATTATGAAGATGATAACGATGTTGATTAAGCTCTTTGCCCAAAATAAACAGGCGCGTCTTCTAATCCTGCAAGAGAATAACTTACAGCTCTTTCACTCCCATCATCAATATCATATCTAAATATATTGCATAATAACCTATAATTTTCTCTCGCCCAATCATTATGCTCCTCCCTTATCTCTCCTCCTTGAAACAAAATCAAAGGAAAATTAGGCCTTACAAAATTAACATTTCTACCTATAGAATCCAATCTTTCAACACATCTACTTATTTTTTCTAATTTTTCAGGTCCATATCCAGACATTGTTCCATTTTTAAATTTTCCAATTAATCTAGCAACATCAGGAATATTTCCAGTCGTAAATTCTATTGGCAATCCTTTCATCTCTGGCCAAGAGCCCATCTCTTTCAACTTAACATTGCCAGTATGCCAATCCATTTCATTATATCTTCCTAATCTTATTTTATCTCTAATTCTTTCATCAAGCGCTTTTTCCTCCATATCAATGAATTCTTTTAATTTTGCATGGTATTTATCTTGTAATTCGTCTATCCCAAAATGAGTTCCTTTTTTAAAGAATTCTTTCCCTGCATTGGCTAAAAGAAAGTATTTTTTAACTTCTCTTCTAGAGACTTTTGCAATCATGAAAATATCATATTAAAAGAGTATTTAAATTTTATAGTAGTTACAATAAAAAAATTTAAATAGTTAAAAAGAGGGCTATTTACATGACAAATAGAAAAGAACAAAGCATAAAAGAAGAATTAGCAGAAATGACCTATCCTCTTTTTAGAAACAATAATTTTAGTCACAACTCGGCTGAAGAGTTCTTAAGACTTAAAGGGGAGTCTTATGAATCTTATGCTCCAATACATTTAAGCGTTGCTTATGTAAAAGCAAATAACGAAGATGAAAGAATTTTGCAGACAGAGCTCAAATTGGCAAAAGAAGCAATCAAACAAAGATGCAGATATGTTACCAATATAGACTATTGCGTCCCATGTATTGCCGCAACAGGTCTAAGGCGAATTATGTAAATCCCTATCTCTCTTCGTCCTTCAAAGGCTCAAACTTAAAGAATGCAAAAATCAAGCTGGCAAGCCCAGCCAGCACAAAAGCCACTACAAATTTATCAACTAATAATATCATCAATATCCAAAGGAAGATTCTGCCGATAAAATTAGGTATTTCTATAAATAAGATAAATTCATCAGGATCTTTCTTTTCAGCAGCCTTATCATAAAATATGGCATTATATGGAACAGCAATCATTAAAGAGAAAAATCCAGCAAACAAGCTAAGTGTATAAAGCATTATAGGCAAATCAAAATAAATTCTCATTAGCCATAAAACTGCATATAAAACTGCGCCTAATCTCAAAAACAAATATTTGCCCTTTTTATCATGAAAACTGCCTATTAAAAAAGTAAACAATATTGTTCCAATTCCAACAAGCGCACTTATCCAGCCAATAGAAATAAGACTCTTCAAGCTTAAATAAACAAAAATAGGCCAAATAAGTCCTTCTGTTTCACCCCTTACATTGTCTAATATAGTGCCAAAAAAGAAGAATTTATTTTTCTTAATAAGCTTTGGAATTCTAGAAGTATCTAATTTAGTTTGCGGCATGACATTTTCTAAATAAAATAAAGGAATTGCAGAAATTAAAATGAAAAATATTGCAATATAAAATAAATAAGAAAATCCAAGGAATGTTGCAATCAAAGCGCCCACTAATGGCCCTAACAAACCAGCTATTTGACCAATTATAGAATATGTGCTAAATTGTCTTCCCCTCATTTGATTATCTGTTAATCTAGTAAAAAATGCATGCAAAGGTATGAAATAAAACGCATTTTCAATGCCTACTATTAAGGCAATAAGCATAATAGGAATATTCAATTGCTCTAAAAAATTTAAAGAAATAAGAAATAAAACAACAAAACAGGCACTGGCGATAATTAATGGCTTATAGCCTGTTTTTTTGGCAGACAATAATGCAATAGGCGTAAAAACAAAAGTTACAATATGAAAAATTAAAAAATAAACTAAAACATTTGTGAAGCTATATCCAAGAGTTAAAAGATAAATAGGAATAAAGACACCTACTAAAGAAAAAGCCAATCCTCTAATAAACTGATGCAAAAATAAATGATAAAGCCCTCTGATTCCCATATATTAAATAGATAATCTCTTTTAAAACTCTTCCTATTTTCTCACTTGTGCAGTTTCCTGCACATTATCTCTAGGAACATAATACTCTTGTTCTCTATCTGACGAATCCCTTATTTTGATTTTTGCAGAATCTGGTGAATCTCCGTTTTCTACAGAGATTAATCTGGCAAGCCCATATTTCTCATTTAATTTAACAAAATCACTCGGCGTAAGCTTGATAGAAAAATAGCTGTCATCATCTG
>CAYUCQ010000012.1:0-16376 GCA_964443535.1 Candidatus Woesearchaeota archaeon | reverse complement strand
TAAAGAAAGCAAAAATCAAACAAGCAGTCCAGCTCCAATAATTCCAGGCTCATCAAGCTTGCTCCAGGCAATTCTATATTCTGCTGGCAGGAAGATATACTTCTTTGCCTTGCTTTTCAAAATATCTAAAAACTTCTCTCCTCCATTTCTCATTCCTCCTGCGAGGATTAAAATTTCAGGATTAAAAATATTAATCAAGCTTCCAATTCCCTGTCCCATATATTCGCTAATTTCATCAAGAACTTTATTAGATTTTGAGTTATTCATCTTCACAAGCTCGCTTACATATAATTCATTTCCAAATTCCTGTTTAGTAAGCTCGCTGACAGCTTTCCAGCCAGCTAATTCCTCAAATTTCTTTCCATTATCCAAGCAAATGCTACCTAATTCTCCGCCTATATCTCTGCTATTATACAATTTTCCATCAATAATAACTCCTCCGCCAATTCCAGTGCCTAAAGTCAAAACAAAAAAGTTCTTCTTTCCCTTTCCTAATCCAAGCTTATGCTCCGCAAGTGCAACACACTTGGCATCATTTTCAACTTCAACCTTAACATTGAACTTCTTTCGTATAAACTCCTTCAAATTAAAATTCTTCAAAGGAATATTTGGCGGATTAAGTATGACGCCGTTTTTCAATGGTCCAGGAGCTCCGATTCCAATTCCTTTTATATTTCCATTATTCAATTCAGAAATGCTCTCGCATAAATCATCTAAAAGCTCTTTTTTAGAATCAGGCGTTTCCTTCCTTATAAGCCTGACAATTTTATCATCCGCAACTAAAGCAACTCTTAAATTAGTTCCTCCTAAATCAACAGCAATAACCTCTTTTTTCATACTATCATATAATGCGTATAAAATTTATAAATGTTCTTAAAATTCTCTCAAATATCTCTCTTTAACTTTTCTAGCATATCTTACTTGAATAAGATTTTTTAATTTTTTATTCCATCTTTCAACATCAAAATTATTAGCAAATGACATGAATTTACTTCTTAGTAATTTCCTATCCTTACATCCTCTAAAACCATCTCTATAATCTTTCCAATCATCCCAATATTCTTGAGGTTCTAAGCATTGTTCTATTATATTCTCCTTGCCAATAGATTCAATAATTCTTCCCCTCCTTCTGCCGCTATGCCTTCTTAATTTTTGACTTTTTCTCATGCTTCTCATCTACTATTAAACCTTCAATTATATATAAAATTGTGTTATAACTTTATCCTCAATTCCAAACCTTTTAATATAATCCTCTCTTGATATATTAATGATAACAAAAGAGGTGTATTCTCAAGCAATAAAAGTTCTTGAGAAATGCAAGACTGCAAAGGGTTTTAGAGCAGCATATCCCGGCTACAATGGAGTATGGGCTCGCGATTCTATGATAACTTCTTTAGGCGCATCTTTAATAGAAAAGAAATTCAAAGAAACATTCAAGCAATCTCTCATGACTCTGGCAAACGGACAAAGTGAAAAAGGCCAGATTCCAAACGCAGTTCTCCTTGATAAAAAGCAAATAGATTACACTTCAATAGACTCGTCTTTATGGTTCATAATAGGCCATCATGTCTATAAAAATAGGTATAAAGACAGCTCTTTAATGAAAAAACACAAATCTCATATTCAAAAAGCACTTGCATGGATTTCATATCAAGATATAGGTGAAAGCGGAATGCTTGAACAGCTTCCAACAACTGACTGGCAGGATGCATTTCCTCATAGATATGGAAATACTATAAACACAGAAGCGCTTTATTTTAAAGTCTTGAACTTGGAAAATCAAAAAGTAAGGGCAAAAAAGCTTTCTTACATGACAAATGTTCATAAAGACAAAAAACTCTGGAGCAATAATTTCTATCTGCCCTGGCGCTGGAAAAATCACAATAAATACCATGAGTTAGGACAATGGTTTGATTCTTTGGGCAATTTATTAGCAATAATATTTAATCTAGCAGACAAGCAAAAAGCAGATAAAATTCTAAGCCATATAAAAAAGGAAAAAATAGCAAGCCCTTATCCAATAAAAGCAATTTATCCTCCAATTAAAAAAAATTCAAAAGACTGGCAGGATTATTTCAATGACTGCGAGGCAAGAACTCCCTATCACTATCTAAATGCAGGAATCTGGACATTTATAGGAGGGTTTTACATCTTATCACTGATAAAGCAGAATAAAATAGCTGAAGCAAAAAAACAGCTGGAAAAATTAGCAGAAGCAAATATAAAAGGCAATTTCTGCGAATGGCTTGACGGCAGGACAGGCAAGCCTGGAATATCCAAATCATCAACAAGCATGGAAGGAAATCAAGCTTGGAATGCAGGAATGTATATTCTTGCCTATCGCTCTTTGGAGAAAAAGAAGTGCTTGATTTAATAATTCTTCTTCATTCCAGCAATTCCAGCAAACATAGCTAAAAATCCTACACACATAATCCCAAACAAAATCATCATCCTTTTATCACTATTTTCTTCATATTCAACAACAGCAGGAAGTTTTTCTGCTTTCTTAATTTCTTCTTCAAGCAATGCAGATTTCTTAGTCTCTTCATCAAGTCTTAAAGCAGTTTTCTCAAGATTTTTTTCTTTATATTCAAGTTGCGACCTTTCAGTTTACAATCCACCAATATACTTTTGAATTTTTTCTCTCTCGTTATTAACATATCCTAAATTAATTCTCATTTCACAAAGCTTATTTACTTCATAACCTCCTCCAAAATAATCTTTAGATGTTCTAGAAGTAGCAGGCACTATAAGCAATGTAGCTCCAAGGGCAAAAGCTCTTAAACCTGCAATTGTTCTTCTTTCCATAACCAAATATTTACTGCAACCTATTTAAATTTATTTGTGTCAAGGAACTTGATAATGTGAAATTGTTCCTTGAGCATCCAAAAATCCCCTGGAATGAAAGGATTTTATGATGATAAAACATCAATCATCTTCTTAGCAGTAGTTTTATAATGAAAATTCTTCAAAGCATGCTCTGCAGCATTCTTGCCAATTTTTTCCCTGAAATCTTTGTCTTTCATCAGCATTAAACTATATTTAGCAAGCTGCTCTGTATTAGCCCTATAGCCAAAAGTCTTTGGCCTTGGAAAATCTATAAGCATTTGCTTATCAAAGCCCATTGAGGGATAAACCCATTCTTTATTCAGCTGAATTTCATGCTCAACATCAACTAAAAATCCTGTCTTCTCATGAACTATTGTATCTCTAGGACCTCCAACATTAATTGAAACAACTGGCTTTCCGCAAGCCATTGCCTCAACTTGTATCATCCCAAAACCTTCAAGCCTTGAAGGAGCTGCATAAATATCGCATGAATTTAAAAGCAAAGACATTGCTCTTGGATTCAAAGTATTATCCAAATAAATAAATTTGCTCTTGTCAAGCCCAAGCTCTTCAATTAACTTCATTTCCTCTTTGCCGTGATTATCTGCAGAAAAACTAGGCCAGACTTTGAGAACATATTTCCAGTTGCTAAATTTATCGCCTATTTTAGCAAGTGCCTTGAACATTTCCTGCGCCCCTTTGCTTGTAACATCTCCTCCAGCAGTCAAAATCATTATTTCACTATCCTTGACGCCAAGCCTTCTTCTCGCATTCATTACTTCTTCGTCTTTCCGCGGATAGAAAACAGCAGGATCATATCCAATATGGCAGACTTTAATGTTATCGCCGTTAACGCCGTCTCTTATATAGGTTGACCTCACCCAGTTTGAAGTTGCAATCAGTAAAGGCAGTTTATTTAATATATCATGATAATTAGCAACCCACCCATCAGCATTAAACCAAGGCACAGCAGTCATATTGTTGTTCAAAGGATGAGAAACTAATTCAGGAACATTGCCCCAAAAGCCAATTCCAATGACAAAATCAGGCTTGAATTCATTATATAATTTTAGTTTCATCTGCTCGTCAGCCCTGTCGCATGAAACTACTTCAACTCCATTTTCTTCAAGTCCTTTTGCCAGATAATGCCCTTGCAAGCTCTGCCCGTCTGGTTCCAAAGGATAAGGATATAGCAATAAAATTTTCATATTAGACTTATATTAAAAGCTTCATTTTTATTGCAGCTCAAAGTTTCAAAAGTATTCTGTTCAAAACCATAAAACTCTGTTATCAGCTTTATTTTCTCCTCGTATTTTTCCTCATCAAGCAAAACACACATGTCCGCTTCCATGTTAGGGATAGGAATCTTAAGATTAACATCATGAGGCGAAGGCATATCTCCCGGAATATAATCAAAATAATAAATTGATCTGCATTTCAAGCCCCCATTTTCAAGCAATAAATTAACAGCATTATGAATCTCGCTGTGCCTTATATGCCCATATTCTCCATTTTGCCCATGCGTGAAAATATAATCATATTCCTTCTCCAGCAAAATACTTTTTATCTTTTCAGCAACTTCTTCTATTGAAAGAGGCTCAAGCTTCTCGTCGTCCAAGTCTGCAATAATCCCATCAGCTCCATAAAAGTCGCATACTCCTATAAATTTAGGAGATCTGTCTGGATCTTCTTTCCTGCACAAAGAAACAATTGTCCAATCCCAATCTTTATGCTCCAATATTGTTCCTCCCATCCAAATTGTTTCGTCATCAGGATGCGCGACAATGCACAATGCTTTTACCATCTTTTCAAAAATATTTTATTATAGGAAGAATAAATCGTATTTAAATTTTATTTCTGTCTAAGACAACAATCTTCCAGCCTGTTTGTCTAAAATAAAAACAGTATTTCTGTGTTTTTGCAATACGCTTGCAGGCAAATTTTCGCTAATACCTCCTCTAATAGCGCCATTAACTGCCTCTGCCTTGCTCTCTCCAATAGCTAACAAAATTATTTTTCTTGCTTTCATAATTGTCTTTATTCCCATTGTCAAAGCAGTTTTAGGAATTTTCCCATTATCTCTTATCGTTGACTCGCTCAAATTAACTTTTCGCGTCAAGCTTTGAAAGCCAGAGCCTGGCTCATTAAATGCAATATGCCCATTTCTGCCTATGCCTAAAATCTGCAAGTCAATTCCTCCAGCTTTCTTTATAGCCTTTTCATATCTCTCACATTCCAAATTAAAATTTCCAGATTTTCCATCTAAAAAATTAAAATTTTCTCTCTTAACATCCACTTTACTGATAAAACTTTTAGAAATAAACTGCTTTAAGCCGCCTAATCCAGAATACTCATCAAGCATAAAGCATTTTATTCTGGAAAAGCTAATTTTCTTTTTTTTATGCAATTTTACCAATTCCCTGTAAAAAGGAATCATTGTTTTTCCGCTTGCAATTCCAAGAGTTAAATTTGGCTTTCTCTTAATCTCATCAGTTAAAATAGAGGCTGCTTTTTTTGCAACTAATGCGCCATTTTTAAGAATAATAAATTTCATGAGCTAATAATACTCCATGCTTTTCATAATATCATTAATAGCTATTTTTTTAACACTAACAACGCTGTCAGCTCCTCCGCAATAAATCAGCAGGCTTTTGCCGTCTAAATCTTCAACAGCTCCAGTAGGAAAAACAACATTGTCAATAAATCCTCTTGTTTCATAATTCTGAACAGGCTCAATCAACGGCTTGTCAGTATTAGACCTTGCTAAAATCTTTTCAGGATTTTTCAAATCTAAAAGCAATGCTCCTGCGCTATAAGCTCTTCCTTCTCCAATAGTTCTGACTCCATGATAAATCAAAAGCCATCCTTTCTTTGTTTTTATTGGAGGAGCTCCAGCACCAACCCTATCCTGCTCCCATGAATCTGGCCTTGGCTGCAAAATGCTTCTCTCTCTTCCCCAATAAGTCAAGTCAGGAGAATAAGAAATCCATATGCTTGGCCTGCTAAATCCAAAAAAACCCTCTGGCCTATGCAAAGCAACATACATTCCATTTACCTTCTCTGGAAATAAAACTACGTCTTTATTCTGCTCTCTAAATATAATTCCTTTTCTCTCCCATTTATTAAGGTCTTTTGAAGCAGCAAGAGATGTTGAAACACCTTCATTTGTTGAAATTGAAACATAAGTCATCAAATAATTATCTCCTAATTTGACAATTCTTGAATCTTCTACTCCATAATCTCCATCTCCAGGCATTCCTGTAAAAGCCGGCTTGCTTGGCTTTTCAACAACATTAAATCCTGATTTATCAAGAACAACTCTCTTGAAATGAGAAATAGTTGGCAGTCTGCACACTCCATCTTTCAAATACATCTCGCCCCATCTGCCTAATTTTATAATGCTTGCTTTTTCTATGTCTTCATAATCAATTTTATATCTCTTCTCATTTAATATTACAGGACATTTTATCATTGTTCCTTGCTGCACTCCAGCGCTTTCAGCAACTCTGACATAAAGCAATACTCTCTTGTCAGGCAGCCTTATAGCTGCAGGATTTAAAATTCCTTTAATTTCCCAATCTTCAAAACTCGGCTTAAAGTCCCTTGGCTCAAGCAAAAGCTTATGTTCAATCTTCATTCTCTTTTTTATCTATGAATAAAATTAGCGTTATAGGTTTAAATTACTTTCTTTCACTTATCTCACCTGTAATTCTATTATGCTCTGTTATCATTAAAGACCAATATGGTAGATTAAACACGGCCATTTTATCATTTAACATCTTTTGCATATCAACATTATGTCTAGAAAATTTAATTTGCAATTTATCAAGCTCTCTTCTATAAATCAAAGAAATTAGAGATTTGGCAAATCTATATTTTAAAGCTCCTGACCTTTTTGCATTTATTAGATCATATGCAAATGCGCCTGCCCTAGGAAAAAAACATTCAGGCCTAAATTGAAAATCGCTGACTTTTCTGCTCAAATCTGGGCTCATTATATGTTTTTCTATATAATCTCTTGGGCTTTCGCTCTCAATTGCTCTATCTATAAAATCATGGCTGTCTCTGCGAAGCCTATATCCTTCAAAAAATTTTTTTAGCATATCACATAGCTCTAAGCCGCCTTATTAAAATTATTGCCTATATAATCAATAAGAGCATTTCCTGTTAATCTTGCATTTGAAGGTCCGTTTCTTATGTAAAAATCTTCTTCCTTGTCGCATTTCAGGAAAACATATTTATTGCTCTTCGTGCAGTCAACTTTTAAGACATGCTTGCCGTCAACATTTGCAAGCTCAAATTTGATAAAAGGAAGATATTCTGCCCCTATATGCTGTTTTATTAAATTCGTAAAATGAAGATTTAGCCTATCTTTAGTTTCAAAACTATCATTATCTGTTCCTAATATCTCTCCTTTATCAGAAACTCCAACTAATAAAGTCCCTCCATCAGAATTCAAATAAGCAGTAATTGTTTTAAGCGCGGACTGCTCAATCTTCTTGTCAATCTGATTAGTGTGCAAGTTCGTCCTAAGAGTTGACTTGAATTCTAAATTAGCACTCTCGCCCTTGCCAATTAAATCAATAATTCCTTGAGCAGAATCAGCATTTTTACCAAAGAGTTTAGGATTTCTCTCTATTAATTTTTCTATAAGCCTGCTGATAATTATGACTCTGCCGTTCTTGATGTAAAAATATCCTGCAGTTGACACAGTAAATGCTCCTATTATGCTCATAATTAAATCATCCATTACATTTCCAACTCTATGCAGCCCAAATCCAAAAGCGATATCTACGAAATATTCAAAAAATTGCCACATTGTGCCAATTGCAACTGCAAAGCAAAATGATAAGAATGCAATCAATAAAGGACTGCCGCGAATCTTATCGCCTTTATGCAGGGCATACATTACAACAAATCCAAAAGCTCCCAAAGCTGCAGCAGAAGCAAGATTAATCAAAGCCCCATACCACCAAAATTCTGAATAAAATCCATGAGCTTCTCCAAACAAAAGAGTCCCATATATAAACAAAATTATCATAGCTTCAAATTGCGCAGGAATATCTATGCTCAAATATTTCCTAATTATTTGAGGAAGAAAAGTAATTGCAAAAGCAAGCACAGAAATAAATAATATAAGCTTTCTATCGTTAAAGAGTGCGCCAAAAAAAGCCAGGACTAAAAGCCCTCGCATAAGATTAACAATTACAATCCGAGCACTGCTCTTTTTAGGCTCTTTTTTCATTAAATAAATACAAATGCGAACTTTATTATCTTTTCTATACTTGAGAAAATTATTTATAGCCCAATCGTATTGCCTATAAATGAAAGCGCAAAATAAAAAAATTATATTTTATTCAGCAATTATCCTTCTAATCGTTCTCAATTCTTTTATATATTCAGCATATATAAATCAAATAGAAATCTCGCTCTCTCCTGGTTTAGCCCTAGAAACAAGCAGAAGCGCGTCTTTTATTCTTGTAATATTTCTCTCATCATTCGTAATTTCAATAATAGTAATTTTTATCCTCTGGTATTTTTTAATTTTCAAAGATGAGTAAACAAGAAAAGTTTATAAATTAGTTCTGTCTTAGATATATGGAGGTGAAAAATGGCAACTGAAAAAAAGATGGACGAATCAGCCTTCGGAGCAATTGCTAAAGAGATAACTGCTTATGGGGAATTGATAAGAACAAATCAAGATGAAAAACAGGCTGCAATGGACGAATTCGATAAGGAAAAGAAAAGATATAGAATGGGCAAAATCTCCAAAAAAGCCTTGATTTCTTCCTCAAAAAAAGTCAACAAAGAGATTTCAAGATTAGATAAGTCAATAAGAAAAGATATATTTCGCTTATCAAAAGTTTCTCAGCAGGCAAAGAAATTTGCAAAGAGACAGGCACCGAAATCTTTCAGAGCAACACTCGCAGGAATGAGGCATCCTTCTAAAAAAGTCAAGAAGAAGAAATAAGCAATTAGTTATTTTTTATGTCAAGATTGCTGATACACGAGTGCAATCTTGAACATCCAAAAAACTAACAAAGTGGGCTCAGAGTTTTTTTGATTTTTTATTTCATTTTAAGATATAATTTATAAACATATTATTCCTTGGAAAAGCATGAAAAAGCAGAAGAGGAGATATAATAAAAATATCATTATTTTGCTGGCAATTTTAGCCGCAATTTTGCTAATATTTCTTCTCATAAAACTTTTCTTAATAGTTGATAAGCAAGTTCAGGAAGCTCTGCCTATCACTCCAATTCTTCACCCACGGTTTTCCATATACACTCAAGGCATGTATCATGACCTGGATTTTCTGATGACAAGCCCAATTCCCAATGCTCAATTTGACGTAGACGTAAGCTTTCTAAATCCTGAAACAAGACAGCAAATTTACATAAGAACAATAACAATTTATGATGACGGAGCTCATGACGACGGCCCAGCAGGAGACAAGTTCTACGGCAACCACTTATTAATTGACGAGCAAATTGCTCCAGGGCAGTATCTTATGAAATATCAAGAAAAATGCACGAAATGCGGAGGCATCTCAAGAAATGAACAAATAAAAGTAATACCAAAAATATCAAGCCAGTGCAAAGAATTTGTTCCAGGAAGAAATGACTTAAATGATAAAACTCGCCTGAATATAATTCTATTAGGAAATAAAATTGGTTTCAATGCAGGGCAGACTTTTGTCCCAAACTGGAGGACATTTTTCAAGACAATGAATAAATATTTATATTTCGACGAAGGAACTTCTTCTTATAGTGATGTGCAAGGTCCTGCATATTTAGCAGGTCAGCTGAATAATCAATATGCTTTTTTCAATAATCCTCCAATAAAAGATTACAAAGGATTATTTAATATTTGGTATATTGACCCAATGTACACTGGGCCATTAAGCTCTTACGACGAGCCAAAAGTATTCTACGAATATATGCTCTCGCGCTGTTCATATCAAAATGCTTATTTTATCGTCCTAGACGATACTATACCAATAGCATCAGGCACAACTCCTGTTTTAATAGAAACAACAAGGCCAGAAAGCACACTATCTCACGAACTCGGCCATAATATTGCCCATCTAGTTGACGAATATACTGAAAGAACATATGCCTGCGTACCAATTCCTTCAGCAATAGAAACTGGCCAGACTTTTGTCAATGTCTATCAAGCTAATATAAATACAAATGATAAAGATTCATGCCTGATTAATGCAGAATGGAACTCTCTTGTTGGAACCTGCATCAATGGAGGTATTTTTGAATATCCTTGCAGGGTTCCAAGCCTTGAAATTTCATGCAATGCAGGAGCAGCATTTTGCCCAAACACAGACTTCTTCAAGAGTTATTGGTGGAGGCCTGCATATGAAACAAAAATGAAAACTGAAAGAACTCCTTTCAGCAGCGTTGATGTAAGGGAATTCTGCAGAGAATTCACTAAATATACAGGAAGAAGATTAGGAATATGCAATGATATTTGCCTTGAAGAATGCGCAAATGGCTGGGTATGCAGACAAGGCAGCTGCCAGCTGCAAACTGCAGTATGCCCTGATAGCGATGGAGATAAAATCTGCAATAATGTAGACAACTGCGCAGCAATATCAAATCAAAATCAGGAAGATCTTGACTTAGATGGAATTGGAAATGCATGTGATTCAGATAAAGACGGAGACACATTTACATTAAAC
The DNA here is from genome assembly GCA_964443535.1 of Candidatus Woesearchaeota archaeon. GTDB lineage: Archaea > Nanobdellota > Nanobdellia > Pacearchaeales > GW2011-AR1 > JAUSIK01. The sequence continues at coordinate 5,854 of CAYUCQ010000012.1, read as the reverse complement.
GATTGTAATGACTTTGACAAAACAATAAATCCTAATGCTAACGAAATCTGCGGCAATGGAAAGGATGAAAACTGCAATCCTGCAGATGATATTTGCCCTCTAACATGCATTGATAATGATAAAGACGGATATGGGGCTAATTGCCTTCCTGGCCCTGACTGCAATGACGATCCTTTGTTTGGCGCTGAAATAAATCCAGGAGTTATAGAAAAAGGAAATTCTATGTGTGATAACATAGACAATGATTGTAATGGTGTAATAGACGGATTCACAAAATCCTGCTGGACAGGTCCAGATGTAAATTTCCTCACAGGATTCTGCAAAGCAGGAACAGAAACTTGCGTTAGTGGAGCTTGGACAGGAGTTTGTGCAAATCAAAAATTGCCTCAACAAGAAGTATGCACTGATAATTTAGATAATAACTGTGACGGCATTGTCAACTTCTGCAGCTGCGCAATGCAAAATGCACACTGGTCAAAGTCTTCAATAACTGAAGGTGAACTAATTGACTTGGAATTTGAATATGATCTCCCATGGAATAGCGTATATACTGATAATTGCTATGACTTCCAGTCATATAATTTAAAAGTTTATAGGGAAGGAGAAACTCCTCAAACTTCGCCAGGAATCTCCTTAACCACAGAAGCTCTTCCTTCATTCATAATAACGCCTCAATTTGAAGGATACCCTCAATACTCCCCTCCTCCTGCAATTGACTGCGACCAAACAACAAGGATATGCACTTCACAGCAATATTATTTCACTGCTGAGAAGAATTATGATCCTTCTTCAAGCATATCTTCTCCTCTGCTTACATTAACATGGTCATGTGATGCAGATGGAGACTTATACTTGAAATCTTCATGCATTCCAGACATATACGACAAGCTTGTTTCAGACTGCGATGACTTGAATAAAGATATATCTCCAGAAAAAACAGAAATAGTATATAATGGAAAGAACGACGACTGCAATTCAGCTACAAGAGATGATGATTTAGATTCAGATGGTTATATAAAAAGTCTTGATTGCAATGATAACGACAATAAAATTTCTCCAGGAACTGCGGAAATATGCAACGGCATAAACGATGATTGTGATGGACAAATTGACGAGGGATGCTCATGCATAAATGAGCAAACTCGTTCATGCGGAACTGACACAGGAGAATGTACAACTGGAACACAGACATGCTCAAGCGGAGCATGGGGATTATGTACAGGCAATGGTCCAACACAAGAAATATGCGATGGAAAGGATAATAATTGCAATGGAATAGGAGATGAGCCCTTCATTGATTTCTATATAGATAATGATAGAGATGGATATGGAAATCCTGCGCAAACAGCAAGAGCATGTTCTATTCAGCCAGGTTATGTGCTAAACTCTCTTGATTGCAATGATGGAGATGCTCTTTTGACAACTCTTGTATCATGCAATTATAACTCCATCTCTTGCGGGAATTATCAATCATGCATAAGAAATGCGCAAAACTGTCCTGCTGCCCCTGCTGAAACATGTGGAAATAATATTGATGAAAATTGCAATGGCAATGCAGACGATGTCTGCCTTCAGTCATTGCCAGTAATATATCTAAACTATTCTTCAGCAGATTATGTAAATACACCAGTACTAATCAACTTCAGAGGTGAAGGTGCCACAAATTGCTGGTATGCTATTAACAATATACAATATCCGATCTCTTGCGAAATAGATTTATCACTTGATCTTCCTGATGGAAGACATAACATAGAATTTTTAGCAAGCAATTCAAGAGGAACTGTAAATCAGATAATTACAGTAACTGCAACTTCATCAAGAGAAACTAAAGTAATTTATCAAAAATTCAAGAATAAAGGAGAAACTTCAAATCTTGATTCTCTGACTGATGAAGAACTAAAGAGTGTTTCCCTAATCTTAAACATTCCAGATTTAGGAAAAATAGAATTTTTGGATAGAGTAGATTTAGTTCAAGATTCAAACAAAGTAACTAATGTCTCTGACTTAGATTCAGGCGTGGATATATCATTCAGCAGAATAGAAGTCGTAACTGAATTGATTCCATCTTTTGCAAATAAGAGAACAAGGCTAACATTTGAAAAAGTATTCCTAAGCAGCCCTGAAATAAAAAAGAACGGCATACTCTGCGGAAGCAATGAAGGCTGCACATTCGTAAGCAATTCGCAAGGCGACGTAGTCTTTGAAGTATCAGGATTTTCAGTATATACTGTTGAAGAAAAAATCATAGAGCAAAATAATCAAGGAAATCAAAATAACAACCAAAATACAAACAACAATGGAAATACTGGAAGCAGCAGCTCAAGCTCTAGCAGTTCAACTATTGGAAGCGTTCCTAGCAAGCCAGAAAAAGATACCAAGCAAGATTCAGAAAATCCTCCACAACAAGAAGAAAACACATCAGAGCAAGAAAGTGAGATAGTATTCATAGCCAGGCAGACACAAAAATACCCCTGGCTAAGATATGTAATTATTGCAATACTAATAGCAGCAATAATAAGCGTAATAATCTGGTCAGTTCATTTGCGCAAACCCAAAGAAGCAAAGTCTGCAATTGAAAAGTTCCAGCTCTTTGGACAGAAGACTGGATAAATAAGATGCTTAAATATATCCATAATTAGGACCATTTCTTAAAATAATGCCCTTCAAAACACTCGGAGAAAACTTCTCAGAAACATCAAGTATCTCAATTCCAATAACCTTCCCATCTTTAGAAAGGTCTATAATAAATCCATCTCCGACTTCTTCGCTGACTTCATATGCTCCTTTTTCTGCATATATATACATTGCATCTGCTTCTTTATCATATCTTACCTCCATTTTAATATCTTCTAATATCAGTATAAATAAACCTCATGTAAAAATTAAGAAATAATTATATTAAAACTTTTCTTTTTATAATTTAAAAACGCCCCAACCGAGAATCGAACTCGGGCCTTGCGCGTGACAGGCGCATGTTCTAGCCACTAAACTATTGGAGCTTGAATGTCAAAAAGTCTTTGTTTACTTCGTTAAGACTTTTGGATGCAAGAGAAATCTTTTATGGATTTCTCTGCACAGAGAATTGTAATAGTAAACAATTCTCTTGTGCTCAAGGTTGCATTCTTGTAAAAACAACCTTGACATAAAAGAAAGAGTGCGTTTTTAAATTTTGTTAATTGGCTAATTTGCATTTAAGAGTTCTTTTTCAGTATAATTTTCTCTTCTTTTTGATTAAAAGTAATAACGAATTTATCAAAAAAGCCAGCTCTGCCTAAAAGAATAGGTATCTTCTCTCCTTCATCTCTCAAAATAACTTTCACGGGAATTTTAAATTGATATATCTCATGCGATTTTCCTAACTCTAAATTCATATTCGTTTGAACAGCTGCTACTTTGCCGCCAATTCCAGCTGCTTCTTCTTTTTTGCCAGTTAAATCCAATCCTAAAAGTTCAGCTACATCTTTAGGAATAGCAGAAACATCTGCTCCAGAGTCCAATAAAGCAATAAATTCAAATCTTTGCCCTGCACCCCAAAGAGTTACGGGGATTGATGGAGATTTAACCTCTATATTATTAGGTCTTTTCACCTTTTTATATTTAAATGTTAAAGTCATAATAAATCAAAATATCATAGTTTCTTCACTAGGAACTTTTGCCAGTAAAAATTTCTTGCCATGACTATTTTTTTTAGCTTCTTCCACAACATTCTTCAAATTCATACCATGAGATATTATCTTATTATCACAAATAGCTATCCATTCTCCAATATAATCGCTAATATCTGTGTCCATAAAATACTGATAATTTAACTCTTGTGCGTTCTTTACCATACTATTTAAATAATGCCTATTAAGTATTTAAATATATAACTAATTATCCCAGAATCTTGAAAATGTGCGTGGCAAATCCCTAATAAAACGAATAATCTTTCTGACAAGTTTTTCCAAAGAGCTTACTCTATTGTCCAATTCTTCATTCTTATGCTCTAAATCTTCAACTTTTTGCTCCAATACTGCTATCCTTTTTTCTAAATTAGGTTCTTCAAAAATCTCTTCTCTGCAAAGCACAAAATTATCATAATCTATATGAACAATTCCATTACTGCCTGAAAATGAACCAATATATAATTCATAAGTCCCATTAGTATTAGTTAAAGCTAAATTATCTATCAATAAATTGCCTAAAGGAGTTTTTCTTTCAATAGCGAGATTATTTTCCTGAAAGATTAATTTCATATGCGCCATACCTATTTCATCAAATCCTGCATCTGTTCCTCTCATGCCTATTCTAATGCTCTGGTCTCCTGTAAGCAAAACCATTTGTGCATAAGTGCCTTCTCTTGAAATCAAATTAGCATCATACTCAATTGAATCGCCTGTTGTAAACTGCTTTTTTGGAAATAAATAAACTCTTCTGTCCCCAGCTGAATTTTGCTTTGTGTGAAAAGCAAAATTCCCTTCTTCATCAATAACCCCATACTCGTCCATTAAAGACTGGCCTTCAATGTCCTGCCTGACTTCCCATTTAATTGTATCTAAACTGCCAGATTCAAAACCATCATATGTCTCGCAAATTTGCGCAGCACTGGCAAATCCTGTTAATAAAAATATAAAAATTCCCAATAAGGCTAATTTTATCATAAAATACAATTCAATTCATAGTTTTTAAATTTAATCAAACTAATCTCTTAGAACTAAACTTCTTATCCCATTCTGTTAGAATTTCTTCTATCTGCTCAACAGACATTCCTTTAAGCATGTCAGAATGATCTTTTATGGCGTGATGCCAAATTTCTGCCTCAACAGCTCTTTTCTCTTTTCCTTTTGCTTCATATCCACAATTGCAGATTATTGAATGCTCCATAAATTAACTAAGAATATTTGCTATTTATATCTTGCCAATTCATTTCTTAGGCCTGATATAAACTTTCTGCACTTTGAAGCTCTTGTAAATTCCCTCAAGTATGTCGCTGCCTGCATAGCCTGAAAGCAATGAAAGCCTGTAATCAAAATCAAATACAATTCCAACAAAAGAGCCAATTATGCTTGCAATAAGAACAGTGATAAGCCAATAATGCCATATAATTCTCCGCCTAAGAGACAAAGCTTTAAGCAGTCCGACAATTCCTCTTGTCAACCCTCCTAATGCGCCAAGTCCTGCTGACAGCCAAATTACATCCATTATTTCCTCTTCTTCTCAAGCTTGCCTATTCTTTCTTTATGCTCCTTAATCTCTTGAATTAAATGCCCTATTAATGCAATAACAAAGGCAAATACCATTCCCATAAAGCTATGATTCCACAAAGAAATAATTAAAACAATCAGAGCAATAAAATGGAAAAATGCATTTACAGGATATTTATGCAATTGATACAATTTTTTCATATATCTCATTTTTTCCTCTTCCTTGTCTTTCTGCTGAATATGCCAACAAGCGCGTCATCTGAATCTCCGCTTGTTGAAGTTCCTCCAGAAAGCATTGCGCTTCTCCTTACAATATCTTCTATCATCTCGCGCAAAGAAAGCATATTTCTCTTCGCTCTCTTTTGCAATTTTGATACAACTCTTTCATCAAGCTCAATTGTCACGCTCTTTTTAAGCATGTCAAAATAAGAAAAATAGATTATATAAATCTATTTCATGCTTAATAGTTTAGTCTCTAAGAGTGCTAAAGATCTGGATAAAGTTTTTTCTTCCTGCACAAATAATTCGCGGTAACTCTGCAATCTTTTCAAGAACTGATATGTCCTGTTCATAAATGTCTCGCTTGGCAATTTATCGCCTGCTAAAAAGTCCATGCAAGATTCAAGGACTGCAAAATACCTTTTTTGCGCGCTTAGAATGTCCCCTACTTC
>CAYUCQ010000011.1:10974-16450 GCA_964443535.1 Candidatus Woesearchaeota archaeon | reverse complement strand
TCTTCAGGATAGCTGAAAGTGCAGATTCCTCTTTCTTCCAGGGATTTGGAAAGATTTCTCGTGAATTCAGCTCCAGTTGAAACAACAATCATTGGCTTCTTGTTTTCTCTTTGATATTCAGAAATAACTTCAACAATATCAGTTGTTATCAAAGGAGTTTGATAAAGCACAATCAATAATACAAAATCTACATTCTTGTCTTTGATGCAATTCTCTAAAGCAATCCTATATCTTTCAGTTGTTGCATCTCCTCCCAAGTCAAGAGGATTTCCAATATTAACTCTTTCAGGAAAAGCAGGGCGCAATTTCTTCTCTGTCAAAGAAGACAATTTAGCTAATTTAATATTTTTTGAATTTGCTATATTGTCAACTGCAATAATGCCATATCCTCCGCCATTAGTAATAATCTGGGCATTATTGCCATTAAAGACAACATTTTTTTCAACTAATGAAGCAATGTTGAACATTTCTTCAAGTCCATTAGCCCATATAACTCCAGCTTGCCTTAAAATTCCTAAATAAGTTTCTTTGTCTCCTGCTAATGTTCCTGTATGAGAAAGCGCTGCCTTGCTTCCTTCTTTTGTCAAGCCGCCTTTCAAGGCAATAATTGGCTTTATCTTTGAAACTTTCTTTATAGTCTTATAAAATTTCTCTCCATCTTTTATGCCTTCAAGATAAAAGCATATTACTTTAGTATTAGCATCTTCTGCCAAGTATTCTAATAAATCAGATTCATCAACATCTGTTGCATTTCCATAACTTATGAATTTTGAAAATTTGTGCTTCTCTTCTGTAGCTTTGTCTAAAATCGCTGCTCCAATAGCTCCGCTCTGGCATAAAAAGCTGATTCCTCCTGCTTCTGGCCTTCTCATTCTATAGCGCGGAATAAAAACAGCGTCAAGCTTGTTATGCGCGTCATAAATTCCAAGGCAGTTTACTCCAATAGCATTTATTCTGCTTTCTCTAAGAAGCTTTTTCAATTCAGCTTCAAGCTTGAAATTCCCAATTTCAGAAAAGCCAGAACTAATTATAATAAGATTCCTTATGCCTTTCTTTTTGCATTGCTTGGCAGTATTTAGCACAAATTTAGCAGGAACAGCTATTATTGCCAAATCAACCTCTTTATCAACATTTAATATAGAATCATAAGCCCTATAGTTCAATATGCTGTGAGTATTTGGATTAACAGGAATAACTTCTCCCTTGAAATTCCCATCTAATATATTCTTGAATATAACATGCCCTATTTTGCTCGGATTTCTGGAAGCCCCAATTACAGCTATTGTCTTTGGTTTAAAGAAATTCTTCAAATTCACCATATTTCCCTAAATATAGAATAAATAGTATATATTTGTTTTGTAACATGTAACTTTAAAAGGCATTTTCGCCTTAGGCATATATGACAATAACAATTGAACCTACAGACAAATTTCCCTATTTACCAGAGAATTATCAGAGAGCTGCTAAAGAATTCTTAATTGGAAGAGAGTTTGATTCCCCAAGTGAAGCATTATACAGATTAAATGAACAATTAGGAGAAAAAAGCAACATTAGATTTTATATTGAAACTATATCTGTTCGCCCAGCACAATTGCCAATAATCTTAACAAGAATTCCTATTAAGGCCATATTAATGGATGAAGAAGAGGACTGCCCTTATCAAATAGACTGCTTGGTAGCAAAGATTGTCAAACCTTCAGCTTCTTAGGATTCTCAAGCAATTCCTTTATTAAATTTACAAATCCCGCAGCAGCAGCTCCATCTGCAACTCTATGGTCAAATGAAAATGAAATTGGCAGAACTTTCCTTATAATAACTTTTCCATTATCTCCAACAACCTTGTCTTCCATTCTTCCAATTCCCAGTATAGCGCTTTCAGGATAATTTATAATTGGCGTAAAAAACTTGCCTCCAATAGAGCCTATATTTGTTATTGTAAAAGAGCCGCCTTTCAATTCAGCTAAATCAATCTCTCTCTTTCCGGCTTTATCTCCAAATTCCTGAATTTCTTTAGCTATCTGGAAAATATCCTTCTTTTCAGCGATTTTTATAACAGGAACCATTAAGCCTTCTTCTGTTGCAACTGCAATTCCTATGTTAAAATATTTCTTAATCACTATATCTTCATCTTCAAGAGAAGAATTAAACACAGGATATTCTTTTAATGCAGCTATGACTGCTTTGACAATAAATGGAAGATAAGTCATCTTTATTTTCTTCTTTTCAGCAGTTTTCTTATTATCTTCTCTTATCTTAATTAACTCGTCCATTGCAATTTCATCCATGTGAGTTACATGAGGGATATTGCTCCATGATTCAGACATTTTTTTAGCAATTGCCTTGCGAACACCCTTTAGAGGAATTCTATCAAGATAACCATACATGTCATATTTTTTCTTTACAAGGCTTTTTTCTTTTTCAGTATTTCCAAGCTCTTCTTCTTTTAAAAATCCTTTAAACTTTCCAATGTTAATGCCAAGCTCTTCTGCGATTTTTCTTGTTCTTGGCATTGCAAGAACTTCTCCTTCTGGCGCAACTTCAAGCTCTCCAACAACGCCATATGCCTTGCCAGGCATCTTTTTCATCTGCTCGCTCTTTTCAGATTTTTCAGGCTCGTATTTCTCGCCTTTTTCTCCAATAACAACTATAACTTGTCCAACTTTTACTTTCTGCCCAGCTTTCACAAGAATTTTCAAGATTCTCCCAGCTCGAGGCGAGGGAATATCAACAACAGCCTTGTCTGTCTCAACTTTTCCAAGAATCTGGTCAGCTTTTACGCTGTCACCTTCCTTGACATCCCATTCTACAATTTCTCCTTCTTCAATTCCCTCTCCAATGTCAGGAAATCTAAATTCAAAAGTCAATATTTCAAAACCCCCTTTATACCTTCAATTATTCTATTCTCATCAGGTATATAATATTTTTCCATTTTGCCTAAGGGAATTATAGTGTCAAATCCTGTAACGCGGACAACAGGAGCTTTCAAGCTTAATATGGAATTTTCATAAATCTGCGCAGCAAGCTCTGCGCCAAAGCCGCAAGTCCTTGCAGCTTCATGAACAATAACACATCTCTTTGTTTTTTTGACAGATGAAATTATTGTCTCAATATCCAACGGGCTTATTGTCTGCAAATCAATAATCTCCAAATCAATGTCAATTGAATTTTGCACATCAATCAGCGTTTTTATCATAGATCCCCATCCTATTATTGTAACATGCTTTCCTTCTTTCATTATTCGCGCTTTTCCAAGAGGAATTGAATATGATTCTTCAGGCACAATTTCTCTTATAGCGCGATAAACTTTTATTGGCTCCAAGAACAAGACAGGATCAGGATCTCTAATTGCAGAAATCAGCAATCCTTTTGCATTATAAGGTGTTGACGGAATTACAACTTTCAATCCAGGAATATGAGAATATACTGCTTCAAGGCTTTCTGAATGATGCTCTAATGCTTTTACTCCTCCTCCATTTGGAGAGCGAATAACAATAGGGCAAGTATATTTTCCGCGAGAGCGCCATCTCATTCTTGAAACATGATTAATAATTTGATCAAACGCAGAAGGTATAAATCCAGAAAATTGTATTTCAGCAATTGGCTTGAATCCAGCTATAGAAAGCCCAATAGATGCTCCAACAATTGCTGATTCAGCAAGAGGCGTGTCAATAACACGCTCTTCCCCAAATTTCTCAAGCAAGTTATCTGTAACTCGGAATACTCCTCCATCTTTCCCAACATCTTCTCCTAAAATAAGAACAGAAGAATCTCTTTTCATTTCCTGCATTAAAGCTTGATTTAATGCTTCAACCATCACAATCCCTTTTTTTTCAGCCATATCTAACCCTTCCTTCTAACGCAGGAATCTTCAATACACTATTGCTTCCAGTTCCAGCAATAGCATCACAATGTCCCCTAGAAGGGTAATCAGAATCACCAATAATGTAGGCTGAATTAGTATATGTTTCTCTTAATTCATTAATTTTTTGTATTTCATAATTCGTTAGCTGGCTTTCAGAAGCATCTTCTCCAATTAAACTTTCAAATCTTTCTCCTACTTTATTATAAAATATGGAATAAAATTTAGAAAATGTCAGATTTGGATTAATATCAGAAACAGAAGTTATATGTCTTGCTAGAACTTTAACATGGTCTTCTAAAAAGTAGCCGTCAAGCGCGCAATACCTGAATAATGTATCAGGATTCACACTATGTCTTATATAAACATGAATCATTGAAGTGCCCTCTTTATCATTTCTGCTCTGCGCAGCCCCGCCGATTTTTCTTCCAGACTCGTGCATAATATCATTTAAGTTTGCTATATAAAATTCTTCACCCGTTATTTCAGATAAAGAGCGGACAATAATATTACATATAGAATCATAATTTTTTCTTATTGAATCATCATTAGACAATGCAAAACTGACAATAACATCATTTTCATCTAAATACATAAATCTTCCTCCAGTTTTTCTTCTGGTAACTGCAACTTTATCTTTTAGAACACGATCTTCTATAACATCTTTGTAATTTTGAAGCCTTCCAATAGAGATAGAAGGACCAGTTAACTTGGAAAATGAAAGAGTGTTTCCTCTTGCCCTTGTTAGTGCTTCCTCTCGTGCATGCATAGTATAAATATCATCATCCAAAAATTCAAGAATTCTTGCCATAAAACCTCCCAAGCATCTCGCTCTGCTTTTTCAAAGCAGGAGTCATTTCACTGAAAGTGTAATTGAAAATGTCAGATACATCAGCAGGTTCAATAGCCTCAAACTTGCTGACTGATTTTTCAATCTGCATTTCTAATTTCTTGATAAGCTGCTTTTCCTTGCTTTCATTCCATAATCCTCGCTCAATCAAATTTTCTTTCAGCACAATTCTCCAGTCTCTTTTTTTCGCTTTTTCAAGTTCATCCTTGCTTCTATATCTTGAGGCGTCATCTGCTGTAGTGTGGTTTCCAAGTCTGTATGTGACTGCTTCTATAAGCATTGGCTCGCCTGCAAGCGCAAATTGCCTTGCTTTAAGGACAGTTTCATAAACTTGCTCAGAATTATTTCCATCAATTCTCATGCTCTTTATGTTGTAAGCAGCTGCTTTCTGCGCAATTGTGCCTGAAGCAGTTTGAGTCTTAAAAGGAACAGAAATAGCATATTGATTGTTCTCGCATATAAATATTACAGGAATTTTAAAGACGCCTGCAAAATTCAATCCTTCATGAAAATCTCCTTTAGATGTTGCGCCCTCTCCTAAAAAGCACAATACAATTTTTTTCTGCTTTTTCTTCTTAAAACCCCAAGCAAGCCCAACAGCTTGCGGAATTTGTGAAGCAACAGGAATGTTAAAGGGAAGAATATTTATTCCTTTAGGAATCGCCATTCCCCTCTCATCTCCAGAGCTATATTGCAAAAGCATTTCCATTGGATAGCCAAGCGCAATATATGCAGGCCATTGCCTGAAAAAAGGAAAAACCCAATCT
>CAYUCQ010000011.1:0-10964 GCA_964443535.1 Candidatus Woesearchaeota archaeon | reverse complement strand
ATCTTCTTTTTCCAATGCCATAACACTGCAGACTTGTATCGCTTCATGCCCTTGAGCAGGCGCAAATGTCCCAACACGCCCTTGTCTTTGCAAAAAAAGCATTTTTTCATCAAACATCCTGCTCAATACCATTAGCTCATATGCACGAAGGATTTCCTGATTTTCCATATTCAGTTATTTCTTCCCCAAAGCCCACTTTTTCAAAGCGGCATAAGGAACAGCCCCGCAAATGCCCTCTTTCGTTGACTCGTTGTAAAAATACGGCACTCCAGTGCATTTTATCTTGTTATTAGCTTTATCATATGATTCTCTATTTTTTGAGCTATGCCAAACTTCAAGCCTCTTCACCTTTATCCCAAACTCCTTCTCAAGCTTGTCAACAAGAGGAAACATCTCATGGCAATGCACGCATTCATCTCCATAGAACATAAATAATTCACCCATTTTAGCCTCCTTATCAAAATTCAAGCATAATATTCTTTATAAAGATTATTAATTATTATTTTACATTCTTCTAAAAGAGTCATACATGAGTCTAGTTTGTAATTCATATTCTGTTCTTGCTCTTGCCACTTTGCCTTCTTCTATCATAATTAAAATAAGGGCGCTATTATTATTCCCATCTATATTGTATTTATCAAGCTGATTAACAACATAAAAACTCCCGACTATCTTTTCTAAAAACTTTGGAATAGGCACTTTTTTTGCATCTTCTGGAATTTTTCCTAAATTCTCAATTATAACTTTAGAAGAATATGTTCTTGTAAACCAAGGACCATTATATTGCCTATAATCTGCCCGATAATTAATAGGAATATTTTCCATGATTATTAATCATTTTTTTGCATTTAAATATTTTTCCGTAAGATATATTAACCAAAAAGGTATAAGAACTAAATGCAGCAAAAAATAGAGGTTTACAATGAATACAAGGCTGACAAGTTTTTATCTGCTTTTGCTCCTGTTGCAAAAAGCCAGCTTGTCAAAAGCAGAGAGGAAATAAAAATTAGCTTTCCACTATTCCTAAAAATAGTATCTAACGACGCTCTGCACAAGACAGACATAGATGGAGTTCAATTAGTCCAGAATAAAGAAGCATTAAAGGAAAAATTTGATTATTTGCTTTCCATTGTCAAGAGAAAGAAGATAAAGCTTGACGGAATACTTGCGCAGGAGAAAATTGAAGGTCAGCAATTAATAATAGGCATTAAGAAAGACCCTGTTTTTAATCATGTCCTGCTTTTAGGCCTTGGAGGAGTATTTGCAGAAATATACAACGACATATCAATAAGAAAATGCCCAATAAACAAAGATGATGCACAAGAAATGATTGACGAGTTGAAAGCTAGAAAGATATTTTACGGCTTTAGGGGAAAAAAGCTGAATTTAGAGCATCTTAAAAAAATAATGATAAAAATTTCAGAAATTCCTTCAAAATACAAGAAAATTCAAGAGCTAGATATTAATCCATTCATATTAAATGAGAAAGAAGGAAAAATAGCAGACAGCAGGATTATATTTGCAAAATAATTAAGCTTGATTTATAGTTTTTCCTTTTACGAAATTATTAATATTGCTGACTGTTGTATCTAAAATTCTTTCCAATGCTTCTTGCGTGTAAAATGCAGAGTGCGGAGTAATTATTACATTTTTGTCTTTCAAGAGCAAATGATTCTGGAAAAGTATTTTCAAGTCGCATTCTTTGCCATAGCTCTTGAGCAATTCCCTTTCTTCTTTTATTTCACACTCGCCTTCTAAAACATCTAGGCCTGCGCCGGCAATAATTTTTTTATTCAATCCATATAGCAAGGCAGTTGTATCAACAATCTCTCCTCTCGCAGTATTAATTAAAAAAACTCCATTTTTCATTTTCTTGACAGCTTCTATGCTAATCATGTGCCTTGTGCTGTCATTTAATGGCACATGAATAGTTATTATGTCTGAATTCTTCAATAAAGAGTCAAAAGACGCCCATTTAAAGCCGAATTTCCTGCTCAAGCTTTTATCTTGATGTGTTCCATATGCAATTACATTCATGTCAAAGCCCTTTGCTATTTTTATGACATGCTGCCCAATATGTCCTGCTCCAATAACTCCAAGAGTCTTGCCTTTCAAGTCAAAGCCCTTTAACCCGCTTATTGAAAAATTATCATGCCTTGTCTTTTCAACAGAATCATATATTTTCCTGGATAACGCAAGCATCAATGCAAAAGCATGCTCTGCAACAGTATTTTCTCCATAATAAGGCACATTACATGCTTTGATATTATTTTTCTTGCAATATTCCAAATCAATATGCTCTGCGCCAGTTGACATGGTAGTTACGAGCTTAAGATTGCGCAACTGGCTCAATGTATTTGATTTTAATTCAGAATAAATAAATGCCGCAACAATATCTGCATCTTTTATTTTATTAGCAGTTTTAGCAGTTAATGGCTTGCTGAAAAAATAAAGCTTATGCCCTTTCAATCTTTTCCTAAAATATTCTTCTTCCCACTTTTCAAGTTCAAAAAGTGCTATCTTCATACTAATATCTCCTTTTTGATTTTAAACTTGTTTCTTTTGACAATTTTTTCCAGCTCGCTCCATTTTAATAATCCAGCATGAGCTCCTCTGCTCTGCACAACTGATTCTGCATTGCTTATTGCAAATTTAAGAGCTTTTCCAATATTATTTGTCTTTGCTAATCCTGCTACAAATGTACTGCCAAATGCATCTCCTGCTCCTGTTGGCTCTTTTACATGAACTTTATGAGGCAAATAACTATACAAGAAATTGCCGTCATAAATCCATCCTTCTTTTTCTCCATTAGTAATGCTTATAATTTTAGGCCCTAATTTGCGCAAGCCCTTGAACAAATTTCCCTTTTTGACAAGCATTTCTGCTTCTTCTTTATTCAAGCTTAAAACATCTGTATTTTTCAGTATAGCGCTCAAATATCCTGGTCCATATTTTGTGTGATAGCTGCTTGGGTTATAAGCCACATTTATATTATGCTTCTTGGCAAAAACTGCAAGTTTTTTCTGCGTTTCAAATGAATCGCCTCCCATTGAAGTAAAATAAAACCATTTTGTATTCAACTTCTTCAAATTAATTTCAGAAAATTTTAAGGCATCGCTTGCTCCTTTATATGTTAGCACAACTCTATGTTTTCTGTCTCCTTCAAGTATTATAGAATATCCAGTGTGCTCTTTTCCTCTTACTCCAACAAAATCAACTCTGTCTTTCTTAAGCTCTCTTAAAATAATATTTCCATTATATCCTTGGCCTATTTTTCCAAGAAATCCTGTCTTAAATCCTAATCTTGAAAAAGAAGTTGCACTATTAGTTCCTCCTCCGCCAACAGAAAAAACTATTTTTTTTATTTGTATTTTAATTCCAGCAGGAAAAGACAAAACTTTATTTTTCTCCTTTGCGCCAGTATCAAGAAATGCGTCAACTACGCCGCTGCCATAACTGATTACATCATACTTCGCCATTTTTCCTCTTTTAGTTAAACTATCAAATCAGCGTTCTTTTTATTGTTTGCTATATGCTCTCGCCAAAGCAGCAGCCATCAATAAAATAGCAATATCCCTGAACAATATGTCAATATCTCTCAAGTTGAATATAACTATTCCAAAAAGGAAGACAGAAGATACTATTGATGCATAAAATATCTTCCTGTTCGACAGCAGCCACAATCCAAGAGCAATATCAATAACACTATGGACTTGCAAGAAAACTTCTCTTGAAAGAAATATTTCAATAAAAGAAGGAACATATCCTACCCAGTTATCAGGGCTGATAAATGCTGCAATTCCAGCATACAAAAATACAAAAGCCAATCCAACTCTTAAAATTAAATTAACAGTATATTCTTTGTATTTTGCCATGATTATTTGACAATAACTGTTCCGCCAATTCCAGCCATCAAATGATCATGATATTTCCATGTTCCTGCTTCATTAAATGTAAATTTGTAATTCTCTCTTTCCTTCAATCCCTTGCAAGCGTCAAATATATTTACCTCTTCAGCTGTTCCGCACTTGCTTATGTCAGAGCCAGGATATATTCTATGAGTAGGATGCGAGTTAGAAGCAGGCCAATGCTCTTTTGCGTCATTATTCATGAAAACAACACTATCTCCTTTTTTAATCTCCAAGCTATTTGGAGCATATCCTGTAGCAACTATTGAAATAGTATGCATCTTTGCTTCTTCTTGCGCAGGCACAATGACATTTGGAGCCTCATCTTTAATTATCTCATTTGCATCATTTTCTGTCTCTTCAGCGTCATCTCCGTTATTTAGCATTAATACAAAAAGAGCAATCAGCACAGCAGCAATTAATATTATTAAAAGTCCTTTTTTCATTCAATTGATTATGAAAAGCACTTTTTAAGCATTTTGCTGTTTGAAATAGTCTTCTAACTTCTTTGATATCCTTCCCCATATTCTTCTATTACGCTCGTTCTCTTCAGGATGATATATTTGATAAATTCTATCTTGAAGACGATAGCTTTCAAAACAATTATCACATTTCCCTAAATGATTTAAAAATTTGTCGAGCTCTCTTTTAGGAAGCTTGCCAAATATGAAGGGAGGTAGTCTATTCTCCACATCCTCACAATTATATCTTCGTCTTACCATGAATTTTATTAAGACTTTTTAATTTAACTATTTTTTCATTTATGCGGGAAGAAGGGTTCGAACCTTCGCAGGCACTAAGCCACTTGGTCCTTAGCCAAGCCCGTTTGACCGCTCCGGCATTCCCGCGCAGTTCATGCAAGAGCAGAGCATTTAAATTATTTGCTTTTAAGCAGCTTTAGAATGGTTAGGAAGAGTCCTATAAGTTCTCTTAGTAGAAGTCATTTTTCCACAATGATCGCATATAGCAAATCCTGACTCTCTTTCATTTCTTTGTTGCTTTAAAAAATAATCTTCTAATCTACCTTGGCCTTGAAAACTAAAATCACTCCTGTCAAAATCAATCTTCGCATAATCTCCAGGCTTGATATTAGAATAACTCCCATTTCCCTTAGAGCCGTAACTTGCCTTTGCAGAATAACTCTGCCCTTTAGAGCCATAACTTTTGCTTGCAGAATAACTTCCATTTCCTTTAGGAGAGTATCCCTTTGTCATTTTACTTTATGCTCGCCTCAAATTCATCTAAATTATCAGTCAGGGCTTTCATTGATTTTATCAATATTTCCTTGGCAGGCATGTTGCCAAAAGATTCTATGATGAATAAAATTTCTTGAGATGTGCTGATAGCTCCTTTGTCAGCAGAAGTTACATCTTCCATGTCATTTCCCTGCAAGTCGCATATCCATTTGCTTCCCTTTTTTTCAGCTTTTATAAGTCCTCTTGAATTTTCAATTATCTTGTCTATTTTAGGAGAAGAAGCAACTTCTAAGATATGCGTGTAATAGCATAATCCAGGTATGTGCTTTGCATGCTCAATTCCCTTGCCAATGCTTGCAGTTGCAACTAATTCTAATTTATGCTCATTTCCTAATATTGTTATTGGAATCTTTTCATGAACAACTTCGCCTGAGCCTTTCAAGTCGCCTGAATAAACTGTGCCAGGGCCTTTTTTTGTCAGCTTGAACTCAACTTTCTTTTTATCGCCAGCTCCTTTCTCTGTCTTCAATGGAATTAATCCAAGCCTGTGGGAAATTACTTCATCGTAAAGCGCAGAATCATTCTTGAAAATTTCAACTTCATCAATTGCAAGTGTAGGTATTTCGCAAACACTTCTTCTCAATGCATTTGCCAATGCTTCGTTTGCTTCCATTCTCATTATTAATCTTTCTTCTGTGTTTTCAATTATTTCCATTTTATACTCTCCTGCCTCTGCGTCCGCCCTTTTTCTTCGGTCCGCCTCTTGGCACTCGTGTAGTATCCAAAATATTCACTATTTTAAAACCTTCCTTAGCCAGTGTTTTTACAGCGGCATGAACTCCAGGACCATGCCCTGTGGCATTTGTTTTTGCGCGAGTTCTAATGTATAAGTTAGTCAGCCCTAAATCTCTTGGCCTTTCTGCAGCGCGTTTTGCGGCAAACATGGCTATTGTAGGGTTTGATTTCAATCTTGAGTGCTTTGTTATCATTCCGCCGCTGATTCTTGAAAGAGTATTTCCCGCCAAGTCAGTTATATGAATAATAGTGTTATTTGAAGAGCTAAAAATATAAGCAATTCCTGTTCTTCCTTCAGGTTGTTTCTTTTTCTTTTCTTCTTCCTCTTCAGTCTTGATGACTTCTTCGCTCAATACTTCATCCATTTTGAACAGCCTCCTCATTCTTTGTTTCTTTATCACGGCTTGCAGCCTTTAAGTCAATATTAGAATTAATGATATTCTCTTCATCAACTGAAACAATATAGCTTGGAGAATCTACAATTTTTCCTCCAATTGAAATGCCTTTATGCACTACGAATTGCCTTGCTTGTTTTGCAGTATTTGCAAGTCCTTTTCCAAGAACAACTGTAGGAAGCCTTCTTTTCAGCAAATCTTCAATATTCAATGCAAGAACTTCTGTTATCGTGCTTGCATTTAATCCAACTTTTTTCAATTTATTGAAAAAAACTTCCTGCTCTTCAATAGGAGATTCAACAAGCGCCATTGCTCTTTTTCTGAAATAATTTACTTTTGCAAGAGCTTTCCATACTTCTCTCTTGTTTTTCAAGCCATATTTCTTGACTAAAACATTTTCTTCTTCTATTCTTGATTTTTCAAATGGATTTGTTGGTCTTGAGTAAAGTTTTTTCTTGCGAATCATTTTTCCCTGACCTCCTTGACTACTTTTACCTTTTTAAATCCAGCTGCTTGCTTGTTCTTTCTGCTTCTGAAGTGAGAGCGTGTTTTCTGTCCTCTGACAGGCTGTCCTGTTGAATGCCTTATTCCTTTATAGCTCTTAATCTTCATCAAGCGTTTTATATCAAATTCTTTTAGAAGGTCAAGCTCTGTTCCAAGATGATGCTTCATCTCTCCTGATTCAGGGTCAAAGCGCCTGTTCTTAAGGAAATTAGGAATAGGGAATTCTTTTATGAAAGTTTCTATCTTCTGTATTTCATCTTTTGACATTTCAGAAACTTTCTTTGATTTTTGAAGATTAAGCTTTATGCAGATAGCATTTGCTATAGCCCATGATATTCCCTTGATTTTTGTAAGGCCAGTGTAAATATTCTTTGAGCCAGGAATGTCATACCCATAAATTCTCACTAATGTTTCTAGCTCTTTCTCCATTCTCCTGTCTGGTTTCTCATTTCTTTCTATCTTCTTTACTGGTTCTTCTTTAGCCATTTTATTTTACGAATAAATTAAATCTCTCCTTGTGCGACAGCTCATCATATATTCTTTTCTCAATTGCCTTTCTTGGGTCTGGAATATTGCTGACTCGCTTTCTTATGTCTTCAAAGGATTCAAATGCCTTTTCTTCTCTAGCTTTTAAAACTTCCTGTGTATGCTTGTGCCCAAATCCTGGCAAAAGTTCTAATTGATGCAAGCGCATATTTATAGGTCTTGCGCTGTTGAAAAAATCAACCATGCTTTTCTCATTTTCAGCAACAACCTTTGCAACAAATTCTTGAAGCTGAATTTTAGCAGATTCTGTTATTCTCTCAAATGGCAGCCTGCCATTTATGTAGTGTATCTTCTCTCTCTTGTCAGGCCCAATATAAACTCTTTCCCTTTGCTCAATGCTTACTCCGCGCCTAGGTATTAATTCAAGAAGAACCATGCTTTTCTCTCCTATGGCCTGTGCTATTGGTATTGGCTTGCTATTCATAGGATATCCGTAAGGGAGGTAATCTAGTACTATTGCATAATCGTCTTTTTCTGTCATTTTCAGTTTCCTTTGATGATATTAAGAACAGCATTTGCCTCTTCCTCATTTAAATTAGCTTCTATCAATATCTTGTTTACATCTTCCTTGTCATGCGGAAGAAAATCAATTATCTTTACTATATTATCTTCTTTTATTTTCTGGTTGTTCAAAGACGAAATAGATTTCCTCAATTTTTCAGAATCTTCCTGTGTTAATTTTGTAAATTTTTTCAAATATGTAACTAGAGCTTCTTTTCCTTCTAAACCTTTTATATATTCCATGACTTCTGCCATTGATAATGGTTTTTTATTGTGTATCATTTGTTTTCTATTTTCTTTAGATGAATTGGCTTGATGAAATATATTTTTCTTTTATTCAAGTCATTCATTTCAATATAATATGCCTGTCCTTGCTGGCAGATAACCTTTCCAGTTCTTCCCTGAACTCTCTTGTAGCTAAGTGGAATGCTTAGTTCCCTGACTACGCAAACATTGTCTCCTGGCTTGAATTTCTGGAAATATCTGCTGAAAGAGATCTTTCCTTTTTGTCTTGGGCTTTTATGCTTTGGCATATAAAGAATAAGAAAAAATTTAGTTTATAAAGGTTCCTATAAAACTGGCTATAATGCCTTCCTGCGGACAGGCACATCTGTAACAGATCCTTGGTATAAATCGCCGACATCTCTTGCTTTTTTCATATTGTCGTCGATAGCATTGAACATTTTCTCTCCCCATATTTTGTGGCCGCATGTCTTGCATACTTCAAATGCAGAGTCATCTGAAATTTCAGCCTTGCAAAACGAACATTTTTTAGTCATATTACCTCTCTTTTTCAAAAGAAATTTAGAGTGATAGGTATATAAATATTTCCGCGCTATTTGTTGAAAATGAAAAAGATATTGTATTTAACAAGTGGTGTTTTTATTCTGCTAGTTTTAGCAGTCTCGTACTTCATAAATGTAAATGCAGAAGAAGGAGGCAATTACGTTATTCAAACTCCTCTTTTAGGAATTTTAATATTTCATAATCCTTTTATCTTGGCAGTTTACATTCTTATCTCATTAAGCCTAATAGTTAAAGGAAGAAGCGCTTTCAGATAGCTTTAAAAACTCTTAAACTAAATTTTCTATTATGAACAGCAGATCAAAAATAAAGATTAAGAAAAGGCTAAAAACAAATCCTCAATTAGCTGAGACTATAAAGCTCGCAATAAAGAATTCAAACTGGCTTAAGGTAGCAAATGTTTTAGCTTCTTCAACCAGAAAGCAGCCTGCAATAAATCTTTCTACAATAGACAAGAATGCAGAATTAGGCGACACAATAATCATACCTGGAAAAGTTCTAAGCCAGGGCGAATTGACAAAAAGAATAAAGATATGCGCTTTAGGCAGTTCAGAAAAAGCTAAAGGCAAGATAAAGAACGCAAAATCAGACTTTGTCTTCTTAATTGAAGAAATAAAGAAAAATCCAAAGGCAGAGGGGATTAAAGTCTTAAGATGATACAGGGAAAAATAATAATTGATGCAGCAAATTCTCCATTAGGCAGATTGGCAAGCTTTTCTGCAAAGCAGGCATTATTAGGAAAAGAGATAGTAATCTTAAACTGCGAAGCAGCCGTAATATCTGGAATGAAACCTTCAATAATAAGCAAGTATAAGCAGGCAAGAACAAGGGGAGGTTCAGCGCGTAAAGGTCCTAACTTTCCTAAAATTCCAGAAAGATTGGTAAAAAGAACAATAAGAGGCATGCTTTCTTATAAGGAAGGCAGAGGAAGAGATGCAATGAAAAAAATAATGTGCTATAACAATACTCCAAAAGAATATGAAAATGCTGAAAAAATATCCTTGCAAAAAATATTTAATGTTAAAACAATGGCTCTAAAAGAGTTGTCAGAAAAGATATAAAATGAAAAATATAGACAAGATAATTTCAGGAAAAAGAAAGACTGCAATAGCAAAGCTTAGAATAAAAGACGGAACAGGAAAGATATTCTTCAATCATCTTCCACATTCAGAATTGCACTTTTTCCACAAGCTTGCGCTATTAGAGCCAATAAGAATCTATCAGGCAGAATTAGGCGAAAGATTGCAGAATGATTTTCATATTTCAACAACAGGCGGCGGAAAAGAAGGGCAGATTCAGGCAGCTCGCCTTGCCCTTGCAAAGGCGCTTATTGAAATTACAGGCTCTGAAGTTTTGAAAAAAGCCTTCATAAAGTATGATAGAAATATGATTGTCCAAGACCCAAGAAGAAAGGAAACAAGAAAGCCAGGCGACTCAAAGGCAAGAGCCAAGAGGCAGAAGTCTTACAGATAATTATTTATTCTAATAAGATATGTTCTTTATAATGATGAAGATAACTATAATAGGGACTTTACATAAAGGTCTAACATCCAACAAGGAACTTAGAGGGATATTAGAAAAAATCAAACCTAATCAAATATTATTGGAAATACAGCAAGCAGATATTGATAATAACAACTTAGAAGATTATTCTGATGAAATGATTTTTGCGTATAAATGGGCGAAAAACAAAAATATTCATGTAAATGGCTTTGATTCCAAGATTAATACATTATCCAAAATAATGACAAAAGAAGATGAAAAAGAAATTATAAAAAAGCAAAAGGAAATAGTAAAAGAAAGGAACTTTTCATGGAAAGAGCTTAACAAAGAAAAAAATTTAGGCATTTTAGAAGAAATAGAAAATAAACTTATAAATAAAGATAAATGGACTCAAAGAGAGAACGAAATGCTAGCTAATATTAAAAAAGTAATTAATTCAGAAGGAATAATAATTATTTTGACAGGTGTAGGGCATCTGAGATTCTTTGAAAAGCACTTTCCCAAAGCAGAATTTCCATTTCGTTGATAATTACAATCCATCAAGCAGATTCTTAACTTTCTTAATTTGTTCAGAAGATATATGAGTGTACAATTGTGTCGTGTTTAAAGAAGCATGCCCAAGTAAAACTTGAATCATCCTAATATCTGTTCCTTGCTCAAGCAAATGCGTGGCAAAAGAATGCCGCAAGGTATGCGGAGTGACTTTCTTGTTAATTCCAGCTCTTTGCTTTGTTCCCTTTATTATTTTCTGGATATTTCTAGTTGTTAAAGCCTTTTCTTTTGAAAAGATATATCCGCTGCTCTTTTCACGA
>CAYUCQ010000010.1:7572-16597 GCA_964443535.1 Candidatus Woesearchaeota archaeon | reverse complement strand
GTTGAAATTAATTAATTTCGTTGATGCCCCATAGCTTGCTATGGGGTTGTTCACTGAGCATAATAAAGGGCATTTTTCTGGCTCTGATAATGTCAGAGAATTGCCAATTGTTCTTAGAGAATTATTGAAGTTATCTAAATAGGCATATTTTTATCCGAAATATCACAAAGCCCTTGTGTTTTGTTTGGGCTCATCAAAGTCCTATGGACTTTGAATGCCATCAAGAATACAATTGTTAGCATTCTTGAGGTTGGGAGACCCGAGAAAAATCTCAAGAACACTAACTCCTATCTAAAGACAGGAGATTTTTCACGAGGGTTAACTATAGTCAAAGACATTGATATTTACTCAATTATGTCTTGACTATCAAGGGGAAGACATATAATTGTTGATTATATATGTCTTTCACTATAAATGAGGATTAAAGATTTGCCTTGCAAATCTTTTTATACAAACTTAATTTTACAAAATCATGTTGATAATAGGAATAGATGATGCGGGCAGAGGTCCACTAATAGGCCCAATGATTTTGGCAGGAGTTTTGCTTGACAAAAATGGCGAGGCAGTCATTAAAAAAGCAGGTGTTAAAGATTCAAAGCAGCTGACTCATCCGCAAAGAGTAACACTCGCCAAGATTATAAAAGAAACAGCGCTTGCTTTTCATATAGCAAAAGCTTTTCCAGAAGACATTGATTCTTCAATTAAAAAAGGAACTAACTTAAACACTTTAGAAGCAATAAAGATGGCAGAAGTCATAAATGAGCTAAACACAGGAAAAGAAAAAATTAAGGTTATAGTTGACTGCCCTTCTAATAATATTTCTGCATGGAAAAAAACTCTCATAAGTTTCATAAGCAATAAGGAAAATTTAACTATCTCTTGCGAGCACAAGGCAGATGTAAATCATCCATCTGTTTCAGCTGCCTCAATTCTGGCAAAAGTCACAAGAGAAGAAGAAGTTGAAAAATTAAAGCAGAAATACGGAGATTTCGGCTCTGGCTATCCGTCTGATCCAACAACAAAGCAATTTTTGAAAGCACAGGGAGAAAAATTAAAGCTATCAGGCATATTCAGAAAATCCTGGCAAACATGGAAAACTCTCTTTCCAGACAAGGAGCAGTCTTCTCTGGGCAGTTTTAGTAATTAATTCTAAAACTTTATATACAATAATTAATACTTACCATAAATGAATAAAAGAGGAATATCACAAATAATAGTTATGCTGCTTTTAGTTGTATTGGCAATAGCAGCCTTAGTAGCAGTATGGATAACAGTAAAAGTTTTCATAGAAGAAGAAGGAGAAATTAGCACTATAAGAGCAAGACTTCTGACAGAAAATATAGACATAGTCTCTGTCCAGATTGACAGCCTTTCTCCTTTGCTTTTAAATGTGTCAATAAGAAAAAATAATGAAAAGAAAATTTTAAATTCTACAGAAGTCTCAATAATTCTTAAACCGCAAACATTTGATATTTTTTCTATAATTGATCTTTCTGATAGCATGCTAAAGAATAACAAAATGACAGAAACAAAAGATGCAAGCAAGGCAGTAGTTAGCTCTCTTATTGATCCAGAGAAAGAAAATAGGCTTGGCTTTGTAGCATATAGCACTTCTTGGATACAAGGCGCTTCATCTGATTTAACAAAAGATACTTCTCAATTGAATGCTCTTATAGATACATGGACACCTACAGTTCAAGGAGGCACATGCATATGCTGCGGACAGCTTGAAGCCACAGCAAGATTCAAATCACAGTCAGCTCCTGATAAATTAAAGACAATGATTTTAATGAGCGATGGCCAGGCAAATTTCCCCTGCGTCATGGGCCCAGTTCCTAACCATGATGGCGATGGAGATACAACAGATGACCCACAAGACCACACTATAGAAGCTGCCTGCAGGGCTTACAATGATGAAGGAATCATTACTCATGCTTTGCTTTTTGGCTCAACAACTAGCGAAGAAACTATGAAGAAAATAGCAGCATGCGGACATGGACAGTATTTCTATGCAGACATTGGAGGGTTGTTAAGCACATATGATTCAATTGTGCAGGAAATTAAAAAAACAGGTTTTTCTTCAGGAAGGTCAATAAGTTATATAAAAATATTATTTTACAACGAAACAAACTCGCATGAAGAAACAATATACAATCTTCCAGAAAATATTTATGAAGTCAAAAAATATGATTTTGATTTAACAGGAAAAATAGATAACATAAATAAAATAGAGATTTATGCAGTAGCAGTTACGCAGTCTGGAAAAGAGGTTATAGGTCCTAGATTAGATATATGGAAAGCTTAATTTATCTGCTTTCCATTCTCATAAATAATCATATTTCTTTTTCCTATTTCCTTGAAGAATTCTTCTGTAGGAATAATTGCTTCAGGCGCATAGCTTCCAGGAGTTGATATAACTCCTTTCTTTATCATTTGAGCAGTTATGCTCGCAGGAAGTCCTGTGTCAACATTGCATCCTGCTTCTTCCCATCCTTTTAATGTAGGCACAACACATTCTATCTTGATGTATTTTTCCTTTCCATCTTTTTTTCCCTTGACATGCGCCCACAAATTTTCAGTTTCTTTGTATCCTTCTGGAATTGGCAGGCGTTTAAGAGTTTCAGTTAAAAATTCAATAGGGCTTGTCTTGACTCCATTATATTCTAGGTCTTTGCTGCTTCCAAATCCTAATTCAATCATGTCCATAATTCTGTCAAATGAATATTTTGGAAATCCAGCATAAGTTTTCACATCTTTTAATCCCATATTTTCAAAATAATGCTGGAAAGTATAGCATTCTGGGTGATGGCTTTCATTAAAGCATTTCTGCTTGCCTACAGCCCTAGTATAGCAGAAAGTCGCTGATTCAAGAGGCTTTATCTTTACAAATTTTCCGTGCTTGAATATAGTTGCAGGATTTATGAATTCCTCTATAATGCTCTGAATTGAGAAAGGCACGACAAATTTCTTGATATTCGCGCTCCAGTCAAAGCCAACATCTATTGTGCTTATCCTGTCAAACTTTTCAGAGACATGTTTCAGTAATACATTGCATATTCCAGGTATAGAGCCGCATCCAGTTATATGAATAAGATTCTTTTTCTTTAATTCTTTATCCAATGCCAACTGTTTTTTAGTAGTTTCTATGTCAGAGCCAAGATCTATTAAATGCGAATTTGCATCAGTGCACGCATTTAAAACTTCAAAATTCCAGTCTCCTTCAGCGCAGTTGATTACAACATCTGCTTTTGCTTCTTTAATAGCCTTAGCCATATTTTTTTTATCGCGAAGCTCAATATATTTGAATCCAGTTTTTTTGTGCTTGTTAAGCAGATGCTCAACTCTTGATTTGTCTCTTCCGCCCAATAAAACAGAATATCCTTTTTCAAGCAAATCTCTGGAGACTATTTTACCTTGTATGCCAGTTGCTCCTAAAACAAAAAAATCACACCTCATTAAAAAAATAAATCTCTCTTATTTAAAAACATGCCGATTATCAATTTGTAATTATCTCTATTATCTTATTTGTAATCATTTTAAATTTTTCCTTATTTATTTTGCCTATTTTTTTAATAATTAATTCCTTGTCTATTTTTAATATATTCTCTGCCTTTATACAGCACTCTGTAATAAGTTTTCCTTCTTCCAAATCGCTGTTTAAGAGGCTAAGCGTATATTTATCCTTGCTAATATTTGAAGTAACTCCGATAACTAAAATATCTTCTGAATTTTCATTAAGTTTGTCGTTGCTTATAACAATAACAGGTCTTATTTTTCTGCCAGATTGATCAGAAAAGGGAAATGGAACTAATAAGAGGCTCCTTTGTTCTATCATACATACTTGCTCCAGATTTCGTCATCTTTTCTATTATCCCATATCTTCTTTAGGGATTTTTCAGCTATAACAAGCCATCCTATCTTTTCTTTTCTGTTTTTTTCTAATCTTTCCATAATTAGATTTCTAATAAACTCCGACTTTGAAAGATAATTTTTCTTTTTTATGAATTCATCCAATTCTTTGGCTTCTTCTTCAGGCAATTTTATTGTTATTGTTTTCATGGTAATCCCCAAGGATTACTCATTTATATATTTTTCTATAATAAGATTTTCAATTAACTTTCAAGCTTAATATCTTTGAAACACCTTCATGCATGCTTACGCCATACAATGCATTGGAATTTGCAACAATTGCATCATTATGAGTTACGACAATATACTGCCCTGATTTCATGTATTGATCAAGCAATGCAGCAAGCCTTTCAGAATTTCTTTTGTCCAATGCTGCATCAATTTCATCAAACACATAAAAATGATAAGGCTTATGCTCCTGAATCGCAAATAATAATGATAAGGCAACTAAAGTCTGCTCTCCTCCAGATAACGAAGTAACATCAAAATATTTGCCTTTGGCTAATTTAACAGCTATATTTACTCCTGCAGAAAATATGTCTTCTTTGTTCTCAATTTCAAGATAAGCCTGTCCTTTTGTAGAGAGTTTAGAAAAGTTTTCAGAGAACAATTCATTTACAACCCTGAATGTTTTCATAAAACTCGTAGTTTTCTTCTTGTCTATTTCTTCTATTATCTTTAATATATCATCTTTCTCTTTTTGAAGCGTATCTACTTTGCCCTGCACTAAGTCATATTCTTTCTTAACTTCTTCATAAACTTCCAATGCTCTCATGTTTATTGAGCCTATATTCTGCACTATTTCCTGCGCTTTTTTCAGCCTGTCATCAATAACACTAATGCTCCCAGCAATTAATTCAATTCCAGCAAATTCAGAAAGCTCCATCTTGATAGATTCGCTTTCTGCATCTAGCTTTGCTCTGCCAATCTTCAGATAATTAATTTGATCTTCTATCTGCCACAATTCCTGCTGCTTTTCGCTTATTGCAAGATTCTTTTCCTGAACTTGCTTTTGCAGCTCATCTCTGAAAGCAAACATTTTCTTGAATCTCTCCTGCAATTCATATTCCTTCTTTTCAAGTCTCTCAAGCCTTTCTGATTTTTCTTCTATAACCCTATCAATCTCTTCAATTCCTGAATTTATCTCTTCAAGATCATTCTTGCTTCTCTTGATTATATTATTCATATTCTCAAGTTCTCTTTCCCTGTAAAGCATGGCAGTATCAACATTTTCTTCAGTCAAAATAGAAACTTCCTCAATTTCAAGCATCTTCTTTTCATATTTCTGCTCTACATTTGACAAATCTCTGGCAAGGCTCTCAGTTTTATTTCTCTCTTTCTCAAGCTCTGCAATCTCATTTTTCAATGCTTTTTCATCATTGAGAAGAGTTTTTATCTGCTCTTTTTTCTCCTGGACATTTTTCTGGCTTAATAGCTCCATATTGCTTTCAGATATCTTTCTTTCAATTTCAGAAATGCCCTTTACAATTTCAGATTTCCCATTAACAACATTGCTCAAAACGCTCTTAGCTTCATCTTTTCTTTTAATAGATTCGCTAACTCGTTTTTCAACATCCTCGTAAACATGATTCACATGTTCTTCTGTTATTTTGCTCTGGCATAATGGGCAGACATCTATCTTTTCTATCTGGGACTTTATTTTACCTGCGCTGTTAATTTCAGAATCAGCGCCTGCAATAACTTTATTGCTTTCTATTTCCTGCTCTCTTAACAGCTCAAATTTTTCTCTCTTTTCATTTAAAGTTAATTTCAATGATTCAATAGATTTCTGGCAGGCTTTTTCATTTTCATATTTAAAGTTGACAGAATTTTCTTCAATTATTTTTAGCAAAGCTTCAGAATTGCTGTTTATCTTAGCCAAATATTTTTCCCTGTCCTTAACTCTGTTTTTGATAGATTCCAGCTCTGTTTTAAAGCCAAGAATCTTCTTTAATTCACTTTCAATAATGTTCAGCTCTTCTTTTTTCTTCTTTAATTCATTTGATTTTTTAGCCATTAAAGGAGATTTCTTCTTCAACTCTACAATTTCTGCCTCAATTGCAGGTATTGACTTAGAAATCTCACTTATTCTCTTTTCTATTTCAGCTCTTCTATTTTCATGGCTCTCTTTTCTTACTCTCGCGCCTTCTGATTCTGCTTTTAATTCAGTTATTTCATCATGAAGGCTTTCCTGCTCAACACCGCTGGACTTCTGTATATTCTTGTTTATTTCCTCAATCTTAGAGCTTGTCTCATTAAGCAAAAGCTGTTTTTCTTCAATATCTTTCTTTATTCCTGTTTTTATGCCATCTTTATCTTCAATTGATTTTTTTATGCTGGCTAATTCTTTGTCTTTTTCCTGCGCCCTCTTGTTTAATATTGACGCTTTTGCTCTTTTCACAGTCATCTCGGCATCTTTGAATTTCTGTGCCTGCATTTTCTCTCTTTCAAGATTTTTCAAATAAGCAGTTCTTTCTCTTAAGATAGTAGAAATCTCTTTTAGCCTTTCATCTGTTTTTTCAAGTTCATGCAATGACTTTTCTTTTCTTGACTCGTAAATAGAAATTCCAGCGACTTCTTCTATAATCTTTCTTCTTTCTTCAGGATGCATTTTTACAATGCTTTGTATCTGCCCCTGCAATATCAAATTAAATCCATAAGGATCAATCCCTGCTTGAGCAAGCATTTCTATAATCTCTGTCCTCGTTTTAGTCTCTCCATTAATCTTGTAAATGCTCTGTCCATTTACTCTAACAATTCTCTTTAAGCTTACTTCTTCAGCGTTTATTGAAAAAGCCTTGTCAGAATTGTCAAAAACTAATTCAACAGACGCTTCTTTTGCAGGCTTGACATATTTTGAGCCCATAAAAATCAAGTTCTTGGCTTTTGCAGCCCTCATAGACTTAGCAGACAATCTACCAAGAACAAAGCATAAGGCTTCAACAACATTGCTCTTTCCAGAGCCACTAGGGCCGACAAATAAGTTAATTCCTTTGTCAAATATAATGTCTGTCTTTTTAGCAAAGCTTTTGAATCCGTTTACAACAACTCTTTTTATGTAGGCCATGCTAAAAAATGTTTAACCCAATATTTAAAGTTTAAGATTCTTAGAAAATGGTAGTTTATCAAAGAAATCATCTATACCTCTGCCCAATCTTACCATATCATCTCCAACTTTAATCCCATTTGCATTTAAATAATCCATTTTCTTATAAATTTCTTTATCATCATTATCATAATTAAATTGCACATTTATTCTCCTATGCATTTCATAATATCTCCTATATATCTCTTCAGCTTGAGTTAAATAGCGAGCGCTAAAAGAAGTCATAGCTATAGATAAAGGAATAACAATTGCATAAAACTAAGGCTTCTTTAATGGAGCATAAAAGTCCTTTGCTATCTCTCTCCATGTCATTTCTTTAGATTCTCCCATAACAAATAATATTCTTTATAGTTTAAATAATATTCCTTAAATTTATATAACCTTTTAGCTGAATATAGGCATGAATAGGTTGATTATTGCAGATAGTTTCAATGATGCCAATATGTTCTATGCATCAAAGGTATTAGTTCCAGACCCTTTTATCTTTATATCTGCAAATAAAAAGAACTACGCGCTTGTAAATAAATTAGAATTTTCAAGACTAAAGAAAGATGCAGGAAGAATGCTTAATGTCCTGCCAGAAGAAAAATACATTGAGAAAGCAAAATCAAAGTTCAAGGACATAAATCTCGCCACAATAGCAGGCATGTTCTTGAAAGAAAGAAATATCTCCTCTCTTTTGGTTCCAGCAAACTTTTCCTTGCTGCATTCAAATACTCTCAAGAAGCTTGGAATAAAAGCAAATATACAAGCGCCGTTCTTTAATCGCTCAATAAAAGAGAAAAAAGAAATAAGCAATATTATAGGCGTGCAAAAAGTAGTTGAAAAAGCATGCGAAAAAGCAATTGAACTAATAAAGAAATCAAAGATAATAGGCGAATATCTATACTTGGAAAAAGAAAAACTGACTTCAGAGCATCTAAGAAATACAATGGAAGAAATTTTCATTAATAATAACATAGAATCTCCAGAAGGCATTATTGTTTCTTCAGGAAAGCAAAGTGCTTATCCTCATGAGCAAGGTTCTGGAGCAATAAAAGCAGGTGTTCCAGTTGTAATAGATATATTTCCACGCTCAAGAGTTTCGCGTTATTTTACTGACATGACAAGAACTGTCTGCAAGGGCAAGCCAAAGAATCCAAAAATACAGGAAATATATGACATTGTTTTTGAAGCTCAGAAAGCAGCTATAAGCAAAATCAAAGAAGGAATTGACTGCAAGTCCCTCCATGACGCAGTATTATCTGTTTTCAAGAAATACAAGCTTGAGAAGTTCTTTACGCATGCCACAGGCCATGGCGTGGGTATAGAAGTCCATGAAAATCCATCAATTCCAAGCAAGACAAAGCTTGAAGCAGGAATGGTGATAACAATTGAGCCAGGCTTGTATATTCCAGGCCTTGGCGGAGTAAGAATTGAAGATATGTTCCTTGTCACAAAGAATAGCTATAAAGAAATCTCCAAGATTCCTAAGCGATTTATTGTTTGATGTTATTGCAAACTAAAATAATTGCACTCTCTTTACATCTAGGATATAGTAAACTAAACCTAAGTCTTCTGGGCTTCTAATAGGGCCAGCGCATCGCAGTCTATAATCTTCATGACCCGCAATCCTGCATAAATCTATATGCATTCGCACTAGCATATCAGCTTCTGCATCTGTTTCTGGAATAAGCTCTAATTTTTTATTTCTTCATTAATTTCACGTATTTCATATTTCATGATACTACTATATAATTACTATATTTAAACATTTCACACACTCAACGCAATAAAATAAAAAGAAAAATTAAAATAAAAAAATAAATAGGGAAAGTTAGTAATAACCTTCGCCAGCTTCTGCCTTTTCAGGTTTTCTTGTTAGAAGTACTATTAATACAATCAAAAGTACGACAAATATAACTGCAAGAACAACTGTCAATAAGACAGTAGGGCTTGTAGTAACACTTTGCTTACTTCCTTGTATATTTGCTGTAAAGCTTTCTCTCTTAACAAGCTCGCTATCAGAGT
>CAYUCQ010000010.1:0-7562 GCA_964443535.1 Candidatus Woesearchaeota archaeon | reverse complement strand
CATCTAGCATTACGGTCTTGCTTGTGCCTGCAGGAACAGCTACAATTGGTTCTGAAACTTCAATGTTCAGGCCAGTTGGGCTTTCAATAACAAATTCATATACTTTCAATTGTGTCCCAGAATTAACTAAGACCATTGAGTATTGACCTATTGCTCCGGCATTGAATGACTTGCTATGAACAGGGGCAATTACATTTGTGCTTGTCTGCACGCCTGATATTACCAGCTTTCTTGTCATGAATACTTCTGAGTCATCGTTAAATGCACTCACTTCAACTTCGTACAAGCCAGGCTTGACGCTTGAAGGTATTCTCAAGAACAGCCTTCTTTCAGCGCTGTCTTCTTTGTCCAGTCTGTCAAATTCGTTATCTATCTCAAATGGGCTATCGCCAAAAGGCTCATCAAGAAATGCAAGATCTCCTAAGAAGGCTCTATCTTCTATTTCTAATGCAGGTATGCTTGCTCTGACAAATGTTTCATCTGCAAATTGTCTGCCGATGTTTTTTACTACAACGTCAATAGCTAACAAGTCTCCAGCATTAACCTTATTGACCATGTCAACATCAAGAATCTCTATTGCATAGGATTCTCTTTGTAGAGTCAATAAGACTTCCTTCTCGTCAGATGTTCCGTCATTTCTGTTTTCTACAACAACATTCAACTCAAGAGTTTCATCAAGTTCGTCCAAATCGCTTGGAACTTGAACAGATATAACTCTGCTGTATGTGTTGCCATTAATGGCGTCAAATCTGTCTGAGATGCTTGCCAGTTCTCTTTCCCCAGAGATCCAGGCTTTCACTCTGACATCCTCAGCATTTGCCTCGGCCTTGAATTCTACTCTTACTGGAATTGTTTGTCCAGCAAAAACGCTAACAGGTGTCTTTCCAACTTCAGGAAATACTTCAACACCGTTAACTTCAAGGTCTGCTATACTTCCAAATGTCATAGCACTTACGCCAGCAATAAATGATATTGCTAAAGCTAAAGTAGCTACAACAAAAACCAAAAATCTTTTGGATGTCATGTTTCTCATTTTAATTTAGTTAATTAGACTACAAAATGAGCTTATATAAACTTTGCGGTAACAACACAAATTGCACTATTATCAAGTTACTACTTATATCAGCAACATTTCATGCAAAAACATTATATAGTTATACTTTGGTATACAATCATGGAAATAACGACGATAAAACTGACAAAGAAAACAAAATCAAGGCTTGACAAGCTGAAAACTCACAAAAGAGATAGTTACGAAGAGATAGTGCAGAGGATGCTTGAAATCCTCAATATCTCACGTCTTAATCCATCAAAAGCAAAGGAAAAATTGATGGAAATTGATGAATTAAATCACGCAATAAGCAGCCCTAAAGCATCATCTTAGATAATCTCAAGCCTTCTATGCTGTCATCTATCATTGAAGGCGATTCATTAATAATTGCAATTTCCCTGTTCAAAGGCAGGTTTTTTAGCAATCCTTCCCATTCTTCTTTTTCAGTAGTCTTGTGATGCTTCTCGCCTTTGTCTCCATAAACAATGCCAGAGAAATGAACATGCCAGTCTTTTTCAGGAAACAGCTCAATAACTTTTTTGTAATCAACTGATTTATCCCGCGCTAAAATATGCGCAAAATCAATACAGAACGAGCACCCTGTATCTCTCGCAAGCCTTGAAATTTCATCAATGCTTCCAAATACATTTACTTTTCCCATTGTTTCAGCAGCAATTTTTGTCTTCCAGCCCTTTTTATTTATCTCTTTCATTATGTCAGCAATGCTATTTTTTATGTTATTATAACTCTCTTCCTTGTCCTTGTTCCCATAATAGCCAGGATGAAAAACAACTGCCTTTGCTCCAAGAGCTTCTCCTATTTTACAGCAGTCCAGAATTCTCTTTTTAGACGCTTCTATCTTTGCTTTTTCAGCAGAATTCAAATTTATGTAATAAGGAGCATGTATACTCAATGAAATATCTAGTTCTTGAGCTTTTTTACCTATTCTTACAGCATCTGCCCTATCCTTAATATAAATCCCATAAGTAAAAGCAATTTCGCAAGCCCTAAATCCCTTTTTATGATAAGCTTCCAAAACTTTCTCTGCGTCTTTAACAGAACCTATTCCAGCAGGACCAAACTTTATGCCCATAATTAAATATATTCACTAGAGTTTTAATATTTATCATTTTTGTAATAATCCTCTAATTTAATTAATAATCTCTAGGAATCTTTCTGGTTTAACTATCTTAACGCCCTGAAATTCTTTCAATCCAAGCAAATGTTTATCCTGTGTTACAATATATTCTGCATTTCCTGCAATTCCGGCTTCTAAAAATTTATCATCGCTTGGGTCTTCCTTTACAGCATTTAATTTTTCAAATGGTTCAACTAAAATAGAATTTTTAAGAATAATCTGCTCCCATTCTTTTATATCTTCTATAGCAAGAGGAATCTTAAAATTTGCTAAGATTTTGATTATTTCTTCTATAATAGGGATTGAGGAGATTAATTCAAATCTTTTGCTGCGCCAAGCATAAAGGACTTTTCCTGATGCGCCAGTCCAATGAATGCCAGAGATAAATATATTCGTATCTAAAACAGCTTTCATGCTTTTTTTCTCGTTTTTTCAACAGCATCCCGCATATCTCTTTCAGTCAATCCATGCTTTTTTGCATGTTCCCTTGTTTTTTCAAGCAATTTGTCAAATCCTCTAAAAGAAGGGGCTTCTAATTTCTTAAGAACAATTGTATCATTTTCACCAATAACAACAAATTTCTCTCCTTCAGCAATATGCAATTTATCCCTAATCTTCTGGGGAATAACAACCTGCCCTCTTGAACTTACGCTGGTGACTTCAATTTCTTCCATTTTTAACTCCAAATAAACCTATCTTACCAGTAAGATAATCTTATTTATAAACATTTCGGTTCTTATCTTATTTCTTCAGAAGTTTCCAGCCATGCATCCAATGATTGTTCAGGAAAGCATATCTTATCCATGTCATTGCAACTGCTTCAACAAGATATGCTTGCTCAATTCCGCCCAAATCATGAACATCTTTCCAGCCAAAAGCGGCGGCAATTTCTTTAACTTTATTTTTTGCATTAGAATCATTGCCCGCTATGAACAAATCAATCTCTCCGTCTTGTAATTTTGGATTTGTCATGTAATGCGCAGGAGTCATGTTAAATGCCTTGACAACTTTTGCATCAGGAAGCCATCTTTGTACTAGACTACCGGCAGAATTCGGATAAGCCACAGCAAAATTAGGGGGTTCGCCAGCTTTGTCAACTTTCAAGGGATTTGTAACATCTACAACAATCTTTCCTGAAAAATTATGCTTGCCAGCCATTTTTATTGCATTTTCTGTTCCAGTCCATAAAGTTGCAATAAAAACAATATCTCCAAATCCAGCTGCTTCTGAAAAATTCCCAACAGAAGCACCCTTTCCAGCTTTACTCGCCCAATCAGTTAATTTGCTTCTGTCTCTTGTCCCTACAAGAACTTCATGCCCTAATTTCAATAAGCCGTTTGCAAGAGCCTGCCCCACATGTCCAGAGCCGAGAATGCCTATTTTCACAAATAACTAAGTGCTTTGAAATTTAAATAGTTTGTTGTTGCAAACCTTAACAGCCTAGTAGAAAGTAAACCTCAACAGAGAGGTTTACTAATCTCTCTGAATTATAAGCTATAAACCTAAACATTAACTCCTTCTTTTGAGTAATAAATTTCTTTGCATAAATCTGATGTCCAAATCTTCTCTTCATAGCAGAGAATATACTTTCAATAATAACTCTCTGATGATAGATTTCCGATGGGAAAATTCTCTTCAACTGCTTTCTATGATAGCCATGGGCTCTCATTATACTTTCTGTTTTATTTCTCACTGGAGAGATAAACTTAGTTCCATGTTCATCTGCAATTTCATGATTCTTCTCTGAATCAAATCCTTTATCTACAAGGAAGGCAGTTATAGGTAACTGCCTTGAATGTTCCATCAAGTATGGAACATCGATGTTTTCATTTCTCTTTTTTCTTCTTAATCTCACTGCTACAATCAGTCTTCTCCTTACTTCTACAGCAACATTTGCTTGCATAAATCTGTTTTTTTCTCCTGCAATCGTGCAGAAGTAAGGGCTTCTCGCGTTAAAAATAACCTTAACAGAAAATTTAAATATCATTAGAGATATATAGATTTCTAACAGCTTTCTATATGCCTATGTTAAGTGAAATGCCTGTAAAAGATTAATATGGTCGGCTCGTAGTGGCTAATGCCACAAATTTTCTCGCTTTCCGCGAGAAAATTTATCTTGTAAAAATCTCGCAGAGCTTTTTCTCAACTTCTTTTATTTTTTCTTGCTTGATTTTTCCAATTTTATACAAAACAGAAGAACTCTCGGCTGTTGTAATAATTGAAGACATAACGAAACTATCATGCTTCAAAAACCCAGATGCGAAATCTTTTTTTGAAAGGGAAACCAAATCTTCATCTTCTCTTTTAACTGTTGTAATCTGCGCTAAAATAATATTTTCTCCTTTAAGTTTTGCAACAACTAAAGCGGGCCTCTTCTTGGTTTCGGATAAGTTTGTGTATGGAAACGGGAAAACAACAACCTCTCCTTTCACAAATCTTTCCATGCTTCTTCATCCTCTTTTGAAAGCCAGTTTTTCGCAAATGCTTTTTCACTCGCTAACATTGCCATCATAGCTTCACTAATTTTCTCTTTTTTCATCGGTCTTAATTCAACTCTATCATCATAAGAAATAACATTAACTTTCGCGCCCTCTTCAAAACCAGCTCTCGCTCTGACTGCCGAAGGGATGCTTATCTGTCCCTTGCTTGTTATCTTTACTGTTCTAATATCTTTTATTTCTTCTTGCATTTTAACCTCTTACTTGTAAGAAATGTAAGTATTTAAGGGTTTTGTTTTTCTTTATTTCAGCTAATCACCCTTTCTTAAAAAAATGACTGCCGTATATTTTCTGGAAAAATTTCTGCGTTTTTCCAATTGGAGGTCTTTTTACTTTTAAACCCCTATAAGTTTGGTACATAGCATAGTTTGCTTTTATAGGATTATCTATAACTTCACAAAAGGATTCAACTAATGCTAAAGGTTCTTTTTGATACAACTTTAGACTTTTTTTATTTAGTATGCCTGCACACATAAAATCAACAACAATTTTAAAATTCTCTTCATCCTTAGCTTCAGCAAAAATTTTTAACGCATCTGTACAATCTCCATTAGCAAATGGGTCTTTAATCAACTCCCTCTTAATTTTATTAACATATTCCTTAGTGCCTTTAAGATTCTTTACCATCAGATATAATATTACAATGGCTATTTCCATTAGCAAATGGGTCTTTAAAATTTTGCGGGCCAACCCACGAAAAATAGTTGCAGGCACTCTGCGCTTTGCTTGTGACGTTGCACTTTTTCTTACGAAAACATCACTTAACAGGGCTTATAGAACTCACTCATTGCAGTCGTTCGTCCGAATTTCCTGACGGAAACTCTCCATAAGCCCGATGTTTTAGACCCTCATACTGAACAAAAGTTCTCTGATGGATTTAGTAGACCAAGACCTATTCAATTTTATAGAATATTATGAGTAATTTTCGCCAATCAATTCTTCTTACTAATAACTTCCCAAATGCCAATAACATTGCCTTCTGTGTCAGCAATTTGGGCATAAAATCCCATATCTCCAACCTGCCTTTTCGCAGCTGCAAGCTTTCCGCCTGCTTTTTTGATTTTTTTAATATAATCATTAATGCTTGCAACATCAATTACAATTACAGGTGATTTTGCAGAAGTTTCATCTCTCTTATACATTCCGCCATTAATAGCACCTGCCTGCTTAGGCATCTGCTTTTCATCAACTTCAACAGTATGAACCATATGATAATTCATTTCTGGAACAGACTGAATGTTCCAGCCAAAAACCTTGCTATAGAATGTCTGCGCTCTCTTTGCATCATCAAATGGAATCTCAAAATGAACTACTTTATCCATAATATAAAGAAAATAAAGACCTATTTAAATCTTCTGACTGGGAGTCAGAATGAGTTAAAGACAGAATATCTTTACAACCCAATCAATTCAATCTTGGTTTCTTTGACAGAGCCAAAGTTGATTGCAGCAGCATACTTAACTCCATGTTCTTCGCATGCGCTGATTAATCCAGCTGTTGCAGTGCCGTCCATGACAATGGCAAAGACTTTGCCGCGCAAATGCTCAATATTGCTTGTTATTTCGCGCATTCCAACTTTTCTTATAATATCAAGCTCTGAATTAAGCAATAAGGCAGATTTTGTTCCGCGCAAGTTTTCATAAAGCTCTCTTATTTTTTTCTTGACAGCATCTTTGCCCATAGAGATTTCAGCTTCTTCTCTTCTGATTTCGCTAAAGCCGTTTCCATTTGCTCTCTCTAAAAATACATTTACAGGAACTTTCTTTCTTAAAGCCATAAGAATTTCTTTACCTGCAAGCTCTTCAACTTCTTTTCCGTCAGGAGCAACTGCAACAAATTCAATTCTAGCATTGCTTATTACATTCTTAGCTATTAATTTTCCGCCTCTGTCTCCATCAACAAACAAAGTCAATTTTTTCTCTTTTCCGAGATGCGCAATTTCAGCAGGCAGTTTTGTGCCATTCATTCCAATAACATTATTTACTCTGTTCTTTAGCAAGTTAACAACATCTGCTCTTCCTTCAACAACTATTACTTCTTCGCCAGAAATATCTCCAGCAGGAAGCTTTTCTTCGCCATATTCTTGTATTTTAGCTGCTCTGGATTCTTCTTTAAGCACTCTTGACATCTCATCAAGATTGTTGTCTCCTGATTCCAAGCCGCCAAGCAGCTGCTTTGCTCTGTTAATAATATACTCTCTCTTATTGCCTCTTACATCCTCTACTTTTGTAACTTTAAGCTCTGCTTCTGTAGGTCCGATTCTGTCAATTGTTTCAACAGCAGCAGCAATTAATGTAGTTTCAGACTTATCAAGCGCTGTTGGAATGCTTATCTCTCCAATGCTTTTCCCATCAACAACTTCAAGCTCAACTTCTATTCTGCCTATTTTGCCTTCTTTCTGCAATTCTCTCATTTCAAGCTCAGAGCCCAAAAGACCCTCTGTCTGTCCAAATATAGCTCCAATTACATCAGGCCTTTCAAGCGGCCCTTCTGCCTTAAATGTTATATGTATCATGTATTTTATTGATACAGGACTTATTTTTGCCATTTTTCATTTTCAAGTTTATCCTTGATAAACTTTATTTTAAAGACTTCCAAGCCTTTTCAAAGCTCAGCTCTTTATTCATTTAATTTCTCAAATAGAAAGAAGTATTAGGTGTCCAGCACGGACGTGAACATGATTAACATAATCTCTACGATTACTTCTGACTATTAATATTCAAATCAAGAGGAATAGCTTTTTAAAGCTTTGGTTACCTAAATTTTGCAGATGCATCGGTCATAATAAACTTTAAATACATATTAGATAATTAGAAATTAAAGATGAAAGCAAAAGAGGTGGCTAAAGAAGAGGCTTTTGACGAAGAGGTAAGTG
>CAYUCQ010000009.1:0-16862 GCA_964443535.1 Candidatus Woesearchaeota archaeon | reverse complement strand
TCTGATGTTGAAGTGCCAGAGCCTTTTGATATTCTTTGAATTCTTGAAGTTTGCTTTTCAAGGAGTTCAGGGTTTTCTATTTCTTCTTCTGTCATTGAATTAATTGCGTGCTTCCAGCCTTTTGCTTTTTTTTGCTGTAGCTCAAGCTGTTCTGCAGGTATTTTATCTTTTACAGAGCCCAGTCCTGGAATTAATGAAAGTATTTTGTCCATTGAGCCTATTGATTCCATTGAATCTAGCTGTGATTGCAAGTCTCTTAGTGTAAATTTGCCTTCTTCTAACTGCCTTTGTGTTTTTTCTATCTGCTTTTTATCCATGACTGAATGGATTTTTTCCATTAATGCTTTTAGGTCGCCCATGCCTAAGAGTCTTGAGAGAAATGATTCTGGATCAAAAGTTTCTAAGTCAACGGGCTTTTCACCAGTTCCTATGAATACAACAGGAGCTTTGACTTCTGCGCAGGCAGTTAATGCTCCTCCTGCCTTTGCTGTTGAATCCATTCTTGTTATTATTACTCCTGTTATGTCTAGAGCTTCCTTGAATTTTTGAGCTTGAGTTTTTGCAGCTTGCCCTATATCTGCAGGCATTACTAGAAAGATTTCAGAAGGCTTAATCAGCTTGTTCAATGATTTTATTTCTTTTATTAAATCATCATTTAA
Organism: Candidatus Woesearchaeota archaeon; assembly: GCA_964443535.1. Classification (GTDB taxonomy): domain Archaea; phylum Nanobdellota; class Nanobdellia; order Pacearchaeales; family GW2011-AR1; genus JAUSIK01. The sequence continues at coordinate 16,203 of CAYUCQ010000009.1, read as the reverse complement.
TGCATCTCTTCCTGCTGTATCAACTAAGACTAAATCATAATCTTTTAGTTCTTTTTCAAACTCTTTCCAGATTTTTACAGGAGATTTTTCTTTTGGATTGATGAATGCAGTTATGTTAATTTTTTCAGCTAGTTGCTTTAATTGCTCTGCTGCTGCAGGGCGTTGAGTGTCAAGGCTTATTACAGCGACTTTATTTCCTCTTTTTGCATAATACAATGCCAGCTTGGCAATTGTTGTTGTTTTTCCAGAGCCATAAAGGCCTGCAAGCATGAAGGTGTTTTTCTTTTCAAGCTTTATTTCCTTTTTTTGCCCAAGTATTAGTCTTAGCTCGTCATGCAAGAGCTTTATAATATGCTCTTTTTTTTCAATGCCCTTTATTCTTTCATCTAGGGCTGATTTTTTTATTTTTTGAGTTAATTCTAGGACTGATGAGACATTGACGTCTGCTTCTATAAGTGCTCTTTGAAGGTCTTTTATTATATCGTCAACTAGTTTCTTGTCAAGGAACAGAGCATTAGCTATCTTGTCTGTTGTCTTTTTCAATACTTGCGATAGTTTTTCCAGCATTATTCTGAAAGGAGAGAATAGCTTAATAAAGTTTAGGTTTTGGCTTAAAACGCCTGATTTGCAAAATTTTTAATTCTGCTATAAGGAAATTGTTAAATAGTTATTAATAACCTTCTTTAACTATTAATATTGTTTAATAGGATTAAATAGTGCTAAATAGAATTTATTAAAATTATTTAATTGGGCTTTTTTATTTGATTTCTAAACGAAAGATTTATTAAGATTATTTAACTTTATTTAGTATTGAAACAAGAGGAAAGATGGCTTTAAAGACATTTAATCTTAATGAAGAGGTTTACAAAAAATTCTCTGAACATTGTAAGAAGCATGGCATGAGCATGAGCAAGAAGATAGAGAATTTTATCAAGAGCGAATTGGATAAGTTAAGGATTTTTCCTAGTGTAGAGCAAGGCGAAAAGAAGGTCAAGGAAATTAAAGAAGCTAGAAATACAGAGCATTCTTTTAAGAAGTATTGCTAATTGCTTATTCCAATCCTAAATTCTTCAAAATTTCTTGCTTTTTGAAGGGCGTGATGTCGCTATATTCTTGTCCTGTGCCTAAATAATAAATGGGCTTTTTTGTGACGTATGAAACTGACAGGATTGCGCCTGCTTTTTCATCCACATCTGCTTTTGTTAGGATTATTCCGTCTATATCTATTGCTTCATTGAATGTTTTTGCTTGCTCTACTGCGTCGTTTCCTGTAATTGATTCGCCTATGAAGAGCTTTAGATCTGGCTGTGAGACTCTGACTATTTTTTCCATTTCTTTTATAAGATTTGCTTTTGTATACATTCTTCCTGCGGTGTCAACTAAAACTGCCTTGATGTGATGCGCTTCTGCGTATTTTTTTGCATCAAATGCAACTGCAGCAGGGTCTGAGCCGTATTTGTGTTTTATTATTGGCAAGTCAAGAGCTTCTGCGTGCTTTTGAAGCTGTTCTATTGAAGCAGCCCTAAATGTATCTCCTGCTGCTAAAACGCATGAAATTTTATGCTGTTTTAGAAAATTAGCCAGCTTTGCAATTGTTGTTGTTTTTCCAGAGCCGTTTATGCCTACAAAAAGCATTGTGAAAGGTCCTTGTTTTTTATTTATCAAATTTAATAAGTCAGGAGGTTCTATTAAAATTGCTTTTATAGTTTCTTTTAGTGAATTAATTATTGTATTTTTTATTTCTGATTTTTTTACTTCAATTCCAACAAGGTCTTTTGCTAATTCGTCGTGAATTTTTTCCACGACTTCAAAGGCAACGTTATTTTCTAGAAGAGTTATTTGAAGCTCTTGAAATAACTCGTCAAATTGCTCCTGCGTTATAGTGGATGTTGAGAGCCTGCTTGCTAGTTTTGAGAAAAATCCTTCTTTTTTTGGCTCTTCCCTTTCTACTTCCGCTGTAATTTCTTTTGGTAATTCAGGAACTTCTAACTCTTCTTCTGGCTTTTTTAGTTTTATTTTTATCTTTTTTGACTTTGATTTCTTCTTTTCTGGCTTTTCTTCAGGCTTTTTTTTAAACCATGAAGTTAGCTTTTCTTTGAGCAGCTTGAACATGAATATTTCAATATAATAGTGTTTATAAATTTAGATAGTTCGGTTATTATATGTCTGAAGAAATTTCCACATTAGAGAGAGATGTTATTATTCGTTCTATTTTTCATAATGGTAATTTTCATATTTCTGCTTATAGGAAGGGAGAAGAAGTTGCTAAAGGTTCATGGACATCTGGAGAATATGGAGCGCTATTGAAAAGTATGTGGGAAAGTTATATCAATACGAAAGAGAAGCCAAAGCTTTTAGGTCAAAGATTAGCTGATGATGGACTTGTTGCAGAGACATTGCGTTATGTTGCTCCATCTAGCTTCTATAAGCCAGAGAATTATTTAGATGAAGAGAGAGGATCTTTTGCCAGATGGCTTGAATCCAAGTCTGATGAGATAAGTTCAAAAATTAGCAGAGTTTCTTTTGATTATCTTTATAGCGAGCTTAGTTCTATTTTGCGCATAAATTCAAGCAGGACAACTGGGCAAGGAACAAATATTAATCCTTGATTTTATAACGAGATATCAAAATAATTAACCAATCTTTTTGCTCTCTCGAATATAGTAAAAGATATTATGGAGAATTGTCTCAATCTTTTACTATATATTCAAAGACTTTATCATAGGGAATTGTCCATGAACAGGCTTCTTTTATTGATGCTTTTTCCATTATCTTCCTGAAAAGCCTTATTGAATTTCCGTGGGCAGAAATTGCCACATTTACTTTCTTTTTTTTCATTAACTTTACTAGGTCTTTTATGAATCGTGAAACTCTTTTTTCTACGTCAGAAAAGCTTTCTCCTTTTGGAGGCCTTGCGTAAAAATTCCTGTGAATTTTATTGAATCCTTCTATGCCTTGCTTTTTTATGTAATCTTCATGAGAAGTGCTATTTAGCTTTCCATAATTTCTTTCTATTATTCTATTGTCTTCTTTAATTGTCTTGCATTCTGGATGATAAACTAAAACTTTTTTTAGTGTTTGCTTTGAGCGTCTTAGCTTTGTTTGAAAAGCTATTTGGAATTTTTTTGCTTTTAATTTCATTGCTATTATTTTGGCTTGCTTAATGCCTTTTTTTGTCAGCGGAGGATTATGAAATCCTGTGAATTTCTTATCTCTATTATAAGTTGTTTCTCCGTGCCTGAAAACATAGATGTGCAACACTCTTTCCATTTTTATTTTAGTATAATTTTATATAGTTTTTAGTTTTATTAAAGGTATGGATATTAGGAATATAAGCGAGATTGAATCCTTTAATGGAATTGACGGGTTGACTAGGTTATTGTCAAATAACTGCAATAGTCTTTCTTATGTCATACAAGGTTTTGAGTCAAAAAGGCACATGCATAAAAAGAGCGATGAGATTTATCTTATAGTTAGAGGACATGGAATTACTTATATTAATGACGAGTCTAAGGAAATAGCTAGCGGAGATAGAATTGTTGTTCCTAAAGGAACTTATCATTATTTTGAAAGAAGAGGAATTGACACTTTTGAGATGATTGTATTAAGCTGTCCAGCTTTTGATAGCAGTGATGTCTCTTTTTAGCTATTGTTTTTCCAGTGGCTATAATTTTATAAGTACAGACTTTTAATAATTTTATGCTAAGCTATAATGAGCTGTATGATTTATTAAGAAAAGAGAAATATTCTGAGACTTTGCAGCAAATAGACAAGAGCTTTCTGCTTGGATTTAATGAATACTTAAGAGAGCTGAGAACTAAAATAAGCACTAGTGATGATATTTTCTCTGATTCTGCTATTGAGAACAAGAAACAGCTGGAGAATTCTATTGCGCTTTTCAGAGGCATTATCTTGAGGAGAAAGAAAAAATTATTGAATTTGGTTTTTGTTGCTGCTGAAACAGGAATCATGAAGAGAGATTATGAAACAATGCTTGAATTTGAAAAGAAGATGTTTGATAATCTTGTCAAGGCTTTTGAAAATGGAGATAAAGAACTTTCCAGCATTTTAAACGGGCGGGACAATGATAAAGAGCCTGCTAATAAGATGATTATTTTTAACGAGAGTGTTGAGCAATTTATTGACATGAATGGAAATGCAATAGGCCCATTTGGGAAAGGAGAATTAGCAAATCTTGATTCCAAGATTTGCGAAGTTTTAATTGGCGGCGGAAAGGCGACGTTTGTGGATTAGAACCATTATTTAATCATGTCTTTTACATCAGGCATATGGAACAAAATAAAATCTCTTATTTCTTTTTTGAAATGAGGATTTAAAGAGATTCCTGTAAAGTTTGCTTTTTTATAGATAAAAATCCACTTAATTTTTGAAAGTTCTTTTATTGCTTCATCTAGATGCTGAAATCTTTTGAAGTGCTCTGTTCTATCATATTTTCCACCCCAATTCTCTTTTCTAGCTAATTTAAACATAATTTGAGCTTTATCTAATTCTATGTTCATAATTATTTATAATTTTGATAGTTTTAAATGTTGCTATTTTTGACATATGATGTTGATTAATGGAAAGATTTAAATATTAATTATTATAATAATAAAAATGAAAACTAAAGAAAATAAGTCATTATTTTTGAAACAATTTGGAGATACTCCACAACTAAGAGTTTTGGATTTTTTTATAGATAATCATTTTTTTGATTTCCCCTTGACAGAGATAGCTAGAGAAAGCAATGTTAGCTATAATTCTTTGAAATTAATTATGCCTCAATTTGTCCATAACGGAATTGTTTATAAAACCAGAAGAATCGGAAAATCAAATTATTATAAGTTGAATATGGATAATATTTTAGTAAAAAATCTTATTAAACTTGACTGGATGCTTGTTGAGAAGAGTATAGAAAATATGGGCAAAAAGCAGGAAATTATTCTATCTTAATTTGAGGCATTTCGACTTTCACAAAACACAAGCTTTTTAACTCATGCAGTTTTTTTGTTTTCGTGCCTCTATAGCTCAGGGGTAGAGCAGTGGTTTTGTAAACCAAAGGTCGGGGGTTCGATTCCCTCTAGAGGCTTGGGTCTCATCGTCTAGTGGCAGGACACATCTTTGACGTGGATGGAGCGGCAGTTCGATTCTGCCTGGGACCATGTTTATATTTAAATATTCAAAATACCTTTTCTTTTCATGAAAAAGAGGCATAATAAAATAGTTATTTTTGGAATAGTTTTAGTTGCTATTTTAGTAATTCTTTCAATTTTTCTAAGTTCAAAAGGCATTGATTTTGGTTCTGAGTCTAATATAGACCTTATTATTTTCTATATAGTTCTTGTCTTGACTATTATTTTCTTTGCTTGGGTTAAGAGAAAACTTGATCTTTATTTCACGAACAAGAAACTTAAAGTTATAGAATATTTTTTTGGATGATTTTGTTGAGTATGATATATATTTTATATTGCTATAAAGAATATAAATGAACTTTTATGCTTGGATATATGGCAGAGAGATATCAAATTAATTTAGAGGGAGTTGTAGATTCTGCTCCTCATTTTGAGAGAAGTGAACATCGATTTTACATTCCTTTTAAGATAGGTAAAATAACTACTGCGCCTCGTCGTGATGATATTACGGATGAAGAAGAAATTAAGAGATACAAATCTTTGATAGATAGAGTATCTGATGAAACTAAGACTCTTATTTCCAGTTATCCTCTGCCTATTATAATGGGTTCTAGATTAATTGTCAATATTAGCTCTTATGAAATTGAAATGCGCCTGAAAGGCGACTCACTTGGAGGATTTGTGCCTAGTAATATACATTTATTAGATTCTACTGGAGAGATAATTGTTTCTTATTAGCTTTTGTGTATCTTTGTTAGTTAGTAACTAACTAACTTAGTTATTTAATAAGAAAGATTTTTATAGTGTTTTTTGCTCTATTTTGCGGGAAAAAGAGCTGATGAAAAAATATTTGCTTCTTGTTGAGGACGAGGACTTGTGGAAAAGGTTCAAAGATATCATAGATAAGGATATTAATAGCGAGATTTTTGAGCTGATTAAGGAGAAAGTCAAGGCATGGAGGGGAAAGAAATGACGAGAAGAGGGCAGATGACTGTTTTTGTGATAATTGCTATTGCTATTGTTGCAGCTGTAGTGATATATTTTATTGCCAGAGGAGAATTAGGAATATCTGGCATATCTCCTGAATTGCAGCCTGTTTTTGATTACTATGAAGGATGCATAAATCAAGAAGCAAAGGCGGCTATTGAATTAGCTCAAAGCCAGGGAGGATTTGTAAATATTGAAAATTATGCGCCTGGAAGCGAATATGCGCCGACTTCTTCACAACTTAATTTTTTAGGATTTCCTGTTCCTTATTGGTATTATGTAAGTGGTAACGGATTGATAAAGGAAAATGTTCCATTGAAGAGCGATATTGAAGAGGAGATTGCAGAATATGTTGAAGAGAAGATTAATGATTGTGATTTTGACAGCTTTTATGCACAAGGATTTTCTATCGAGATTAATGATGCAGACGCAGAAGTTAACATAGAGGATGAAAATGTTAATATTGCTATTGATTCTGATTTAGTTGTTTCCAAAGGAGAAGATAGTGCTAGAAAGAGCGTTCATGAAACTGATATTGACAGCAAGCTTGGAAAGTTTTATGATTTGGCAATAAAGATTTATGAAAAAGAAAGAACAGAGGCAGTGCTTGATAGTTATGGAGAAGATGTGCTTAGACTCTATGCTCCTGTTGATGGTGTTGAACTAAGCTGTTCTGGAAAAATATGGAAAACAAGAGATGTTGTTGAAGAGATTAAATCAGGATTAGAAGCAAACATAGGCAAGATAAAAGTAAAAGGAAATTATTATGATTTAAATGACAAGAAAAATGAATATTATGTCATGGATTTGGGAGAAAATGTGGATGAAAGTGTTAATTTTGTTTATTTGAGAAATATGCCGACAAAAATTGAGGTAGTTGGAGAAGATGTTAACAATGAATTGATGATAGCTTCACCTGTTGGAATTCAAGAGGGTTTAGGAGTTATGGGATTCTGCTACAGCCCTTATCATTTTGTCTATGATGTTAATTTCCCTATTTTAGTGCAAATATATAATAATGAAGAAATATTCCAATTTCCAGTTGTTGCTGTTATTGATAATAATGTTGTCAGACAGGCAGTATTCTCTGAATTTGATGAAGAGCCAGCAAGTGAGTTTGACTTGTGCGAGTTTAAAACGCAAGATGTTGAGATTAATTTGCATGATAATAATTTGAATAGTGTTGATGGGAATATAGATTACCAATGCTTTGACCAGAAATGTTCATTGGGAGAAACAGTTGGAGGGAAGTTTATTGGAAAAGCGCCTTCGTGCTTTAACGGATATTTAATTGTCAAGAGCGAAGGATTTTTAGAGAAGAAAGAGTTGTTTTCAAGCAATAAAGAAAGTTCATTTGACATTATATTAGATAGAGAGTATGAAATAGAAATTGAGATGGAAATTGGAGGGCGAGCAATGAGAGACGAGAGTGCAATAATTTCCTTTACAAGAGAAGAGGAAAGTGCTAGTGCAGCTTTGCCTGATGTGGTTAGCGTGAAGCTTTCAGAAGGAAGCTATGATATCAAGGTTTATGTTTATGGCAATTCAAGCATAACTATTCCTGGAAGCAAGAAGACGCAATGCCAGGAAGTTCCGAGATCAGGAATTTTAGGATTTATTGGCTCTAAGAAAGAAGAATGCTTTGATATTGTTATTCCTGAAATAAAGATAGAATATGCTTTGATAGGCGGAGGAACTGGAAGTGTTTATATTTTAGAATCTCAATTACAAGATGGAAAGATAAAACTTATGGTAGACTCACTGCCATCTCCAAGATCTTTGGAAGAATTGCAGTATAATTATGCTTCATTTGAAAGCTTGGGAGTTGATGTAGCATGAAAAAGTTAATGCTTTTCTTTTTAGGAGTATTAGTTCTTAGCTTTTTTACAAGCGCACAATCTTCAAGCCTTGCAAGCTCTGTTGCTCATCAGCCTAGAGCAAGCTTTCAGACAGTTTATGGACCTGAAGATAGATTGAATAGTTATTGGCCTATTTTAGGAGATAAAGAAAGTTGCTTGGCAAGGCAAGATTTGATGCTGCAAGTATCTCCTGGAGGATGCCAGCCTGCTGTTGTTAGAAGTGACTTGCTTGCAGAGCAGAATGTTCCTGTTTTCTGCCAGCTAGATGCATTGAGAATAAATCCATTAATAGATATTGAAGAAATTCGCAGCATAAGCTTTAGCGGAAAATATCCTAAAGATGTGATAGGTGCAGGATTTCATCCTGCAAGAGCTGCTTTAAGGAGCAGAGATAAGCTATTGGGAAGTCCATTGATAAATAACATAGGATATGTAGCAGTTGTTTTAAAGAAAAATCCTATTGAAAAAGATTTGCCTAATTTTGTTAACGTAACGTTAAGTGCGAGAATTGATTATGAGGCAGACAATGCATTTGGAGTTGGAAGAGCAGAATTTTTATTAGCACCTTCAAGTGATTCTGAATGGGATAGCGATCAATTCAAAAGCAGTTTTTGGAATGGAAGATATTTTGTCAGATTAGAACAAGCTGATCCTAATTTTGCAGTTGTTTCTGTATACAGCGGGCAAAAAGGATTGCTTGGAGGAGTTGGAAAGATAGCCACATTAAGGGTTGAGAAAGGAGTTGTGTCAAATCCTATTTATGTTCCAGGAGCTTATTGCAGGGCAGGAATAGAAGTTGCTTATGACGGATTTGTAGGAGCAGAGAATAGGGCAACTATCTCTCTGAGCGATGATAAAGGAACTGATATTTTAGATGTTTATGAGGGAAGCAGATTTTTGAATGACAAATGCAGTGTTAATAGAATAGTGATTGACGGGACGAATAGCACTGGAGTTATTTCTTTGTCTTGTTCTGGAATAAGACAGGACTTGGAATTAAGAGACCGCGGGACTCTTGTAAATAAGGATTTAGGAGAGTTAAATAGTGATTTTGATGAAAGTATAGCTTCATTGGAAAGAGTTGCTAATGAATATCCTGCTGAAAGAGAAAGGGATGTTGAAGGAACTGACAGTTATGGAGAGAGAGCATTAGTGAGAGCTATTGAACTATCTGCATCTGCAGGAAAATGGCAAACGCGCGCAAGGCTTATGAATAAATTTATTGAGATATATCCTGATTCTGAATTTTCTCCAGCATATATAAATGAATTAAATAGGATGAACACAACTGACTTTTCAAATTCAACTGGTGTAATAAATATTGATAATAGATTCTGGAATATAAGAATTGTTGAGCTAACCAAGCCTAGACTTCAATCTTTTATTGAATTAAGCTTGTCTGGCGCGAGTTCAGAGAATTTGAAAATTGGATTAAGAGAGTTAAAGAATTTTTCAGGTGGAATTGGGACAATTGAGAGCATAAGACTTGATAGCATTACAAATGAAGAAGAAGCAACTGTTAGTGTTAATTGCCGAGTTAGCGAGGAAGCTGGCAGATTTAACATAAGAGGAAGTACGGTTAGATTGAAATTATTTGATGATGCAGTAAAAGCCTGCGACAAGTCTTTTATTAAATTGAGAAATGTTGAACTTGAAAAATTGGCCAAGGTAATATTATTGCCTAAGGCGCAAGGCACTAGAACAGAGACTAATTTGACCATAAATATAGGAATAGAAAAGAGGGCGATAAAGCTGTCTCCTGAAAAAACTGAAGAGTTGATAGACCGCTTGAATGAGAGTGTTAAAAAATGGGAAAATATAAATAATAGATTAGGAAAAGTTGTTGAAGGGATGAAAGGAGCTTGCTTTGCAACTTCTGCTGTTTTGACAGTTACTAATTTCTTAACAGGCATTGGAGGAGAAGCTTTAGCAAGACAAAAAGTAATGGTTGGATGGACAAGGCAATGCACTGATTTAGTTAGCGCAGGTGATTACCCTACGGTAAATGCCTGTTATTTAGCCAAGGCAAAGGAGATAAAAAATGATGTTGAGGCTGCTAAAGGCACAATTAACGGCATAAATAGCAGAATAGATGGATTGGAGAAGAATTATCTTGACAAGGGAAGTGTTGACAGGAGCAAGGCGGTCGTTGCTTATTGCAATCAGTTGAAGAGCAACTATGGAGGAAGAGATGTTAATACAAAAACAGGAACAATGAAACTAAGAGATGTTCTTGGAGATTGCGAGAAAGGATACAATGATCAGGGATTGTATGGATACAACGAATTGAGAGAGATAGAATATAATTTGTTAATGAATGAGAAAGCTTCTTCTGAACATATAAAAAAGAATTCAGGCAATTTATTAGAAGGCAGTTATAATCAGATTTTGAACAACAAAGATAGATTTATAGAGATAGAAAAGGCAAAGGCAGCCCAAACTCTTGGATTGCCTGCTCCAATTGTTGCAACAAGTAATGTAAGGAAAAATGTTGTTGGAGAAGTTGTTAATGTTAATAGCATTAAGGACGCAAACATAAAAACAGTTATTCCGTCAGCAAATACTCATTTAGCCAGTGTTAATGTTTACAACAGCGAGGGCACGACTGTTAATAATGTGAAGAAAGAAGGATTTGCTGGAGGCGAAACTTATTATTTAGGATTAGAGAAAGATTCACAGGGAGATTATGTTGTACAGAATGTCATAAAGAAGAGCGGAAGCAATTATGAATTGCTAAGTCCTGAAAAGAGGGGAGAGTTTTTGGAGATTTATGGAATTGGAAGAATTGCTTCTGCAGAGACAGTTAGTTATGTGAATAGCTACAAGAATCCTGAAGTGAGGTATTACGAGACAGAGCCTTATAAGGGCATGCCTGCTATTGTGCCATTTGATACGCGAGAAGGATGGTATGCTGCAACTCGGCAGACTTTGCCTACATTTGGAGGCATTGGTGCTTTTGATGCAAGTGGAAGAGTTACAAGCTTTTATTTGTGCAATGTAGGGGCAAATGGACAAGAGCAATTCTTTGAAGGATATGGAGATGATATTTGCCAGCTTGTTAATTTGAATACAGGGCAGCCTTTAGGATTTTTCCCTGGATTGAACGAGAATGTAGCAAGGCAAAAAGTTGGAGAAGCTGTACAGGCTATTCAGGATGCAGCCAGCCAGTTTGGAAAGAGAAGAGTTGCTATTAGAGGAAGAGAATTCCTTACAGGCAGGCCTGCTGCAAATATTCCTTCAACGCAATGTCAGAATTTCATGTCACCAGAAGAATGCCATTTGCTATTTAATATGTGCGATCCTGTAATATGTCCTTCTTCAAGGTGCGATTTTGGCGGCAAATATCCTGTTGCAGATGTAATACAGACTGGAATAGTTGGCTCTACTTTACTTTGCCTGCCCAATATACAGGAGAAAATTATTGTTCCTGTATGCTTGACAGGAATACATGCTGGAATTGATGGATTTGTTTCAATTTTGAAAAATCATAGAGATTGCCTGCAGGAAAATTTAGCTACGGGGCAGAGTGTTGGCATATGCGACCAAATTTATTCAATTTATCTGTGCGAATTCTTCTGGAAGCAGGCAGCGCCTGTTGCAAAGATTATTTTGCCAAAAATTGTTGAGAGTGCGTATGGACAAGGAACAAGAGGCGGAGGAGAATATTTGACAGTAAGCGCTGCATGGGAGAATGCACAAAATTCAGTAAATTACTTTACTCAAAGCTATGCTGTTAACTCGATAAATGCTTTCAAAGTCCGCTCAATAGAAGAAGCTGGCACGCCGATATGCAAGGCATTTGTTTCTGTGAAAGCGCCAACCTCTTTCAAGACATTAGTTGAGCCAGACAGCCCGCCTCAATTTCATGCGTGGTTTTCATCTTCTAAGTATACAGATGCAACTGTTCCTGCAACAGCGCAGTATAAAGTATTTTATCATATATTTTCTGGAAAAGATCAAGGAGTGCATTTTAGTGTATACTTGAAGAATCCTCCTGAAAGTTCTTTCTTCAGCCTGCCTGCTGTGATAAATGTTGCTTCTGGATTTGTGGGAAGAGGGCAATATGCAACTGAATCAAAGGACTTTACAGCACCAGAAGGATACAAGGAATTATGCGTAAGAGTCAATGATGTTGAAGAGTGCGGATTCCAGCAAGTAAGCACAAGCTTTGCTCTTGATTATTTGAGCGACTCTTATGCAAGCGGAGAGCTTCAGGCTTCTCAGATAAAGTCAGAGAGGGAATGCATTAGCGGCAGTCCTAATCTAGCCACTGCTGCATTGAATCCTAACTTGCAGGCTGGAGCAGAAGATATAGTGTCGCCTGCTGTTTATGAAAGAGGAATTGTCAGGATATGCTCAACTTTGAATCCTGGAAGCCAGACAGATCCATTAAGATTTGCAGAAGTTGGATATTGCAATGACCAAAAAATCAAGTGCTGGATTGACAAGCAGAGTGTCAAGAATGCTATAACTGATAATAATAAAGGATTAGTAAATTCAACTTTAAGTGTTATTGAAACAAGACAAAGGGAAGAGTTAAGCCAGAAAGCAGTAATAGCTGGAGATGATGTTGCTGTTGCTGAAATAAAAGAATTAAAGAATGTTGTTAATGGGTTAAGAGGCAAGCAAAGAATTAGCGGCGCAGAATTAAATCAGACAACAGCAAGATTAAGCGAGCTGTTCAGGAGAGTTGTCCTTAATCATCATAAGGCAAATATTCTTTATTTAATTGGAGATGTCAGAGCAGCTTATGTAGAGAAAGAATTTGAGAGAGCAGCTCCTAGGGCTATGAGTGGGGCTGCTGATGATGGTCTTGGAACAGAATCTAGCTGTTTGGCAGGAGATGAATTCTGTGATGATACAATTATGTATTCTTTGTCTGAACTTTATGGTGCTGATGCTAATATTAATATTATTGAAAGCAGAGGAGGAGTAAATACCAATATAATGAGAATCAACAGAGGAATAGTTTATCCTAAAGATTCTAATTTGCTTATTGGAATAGTCAGGTCTACTAGTGAAGGAAATCATATTTTACTTATAAAAGATGGAAGCAGTTATGAGAATTTTGCTAAATACATGAATGCTAACGGCGTGAATTCAAGCGCTGAAATTTTGTTTTATTATGAATTTAACAATGCTATAATAGATGGAGATAAAATTACTCTTAAATAAAAATACTGCAAAGATTTAAAACTCCTCTCTCTTCTTTTATTTCATGCAGGGATGCCGGAGCGGTCAAACGGACTTGGCTTAGGACCAAGTGGCTTAGTGCCTACGAAGGTTCGAATCCTTCTCCCTGCATTTTTATAATTTTAGGATTGCTGATGATTTTTATACATAAAAATAAAAAAAAGAAAAATCAAGAATTTTTCAATTTACTAATGCAAATTTCCCATTAGAATAGGTGTATCTGGATTTGGATTGGTGTCTCCTTCTGGCTCTTCGGTCACTACAATGAGATCATAAAGACCAAAGTTTACTAATTGCTGTTTTAAATAAAAGACAGCCTTACCATCTGCTCCTGTTGAGAAACCGCCGATACTTAATTTGTATCCAGTATCTGTATCAACAAGCCATCCTTCAAACACTTTTCCTTCAGAAACTGGAAGATTTTTTATGTTTATAGAAATCTTAATTTTTTGAAGCCCGTTTTCCATACTTTCCATTTCTTTTATATGCGCACTTCCTGCTGCATCGCTTCCTATGACATTTTGCATTTCTATCCACGATTTTTGGGTTGCTGCTAAAACAATCGAAGTTGCTGCAAGCAGAAAAATACTCATTATTATTAAAGTTTTTTTCATTTTTTACCTCCTTTTCAGAAGAAATAAGTGATTTATTAAAAAGATTTTCCCAAATTATGCCAGAATTGAGTTTATTCCCTTGTTATCCAAAGAAAAATAAGGAATGCTATGGTCTGCAAAAATCTGAGAAAAAATGCAGGAAGTTCTATTCCATTTGCGTAATATGGCATCATTGTTAGATAAAAGTAGGCGGCAACAAGATTTTCAATGAGGAAAACTAGTGCAAAAATAAGAAGGCCTATGGTAAATTTCGAATGAATTGATTTAAGATTTTTAATGTAAATAAAATTAAGATAAAGAAGCGAAGCTATATTAATTGCTATTAGTCCTATAGTGATTTGCATTAATGTCATGTTCTCTTAGGTTTTCTAATCTTCCAATGTTTATTAAGTTTTTCCCAAATTTCATTGAAAATAGGAAGAAGGGCTTCAAAGGTCGAGGTGAGAAAATACATTCCTCCGTACCTGTCTTGTTGAGGAGTAGAGATAATATGATTTTTGGTTAAAACAGCAAGATGATGACGGATAGTTTTATAGTCCATCCTTAAAGATTCTGAAAGTTGGTTTGCGTTTTGTGGTTTTTCTTGAAGAGTTTTGATAATGCGAATTCTGTTGATGCCGCCTCTGGTTCCTGCAAGGAGATGCCAGAGTAAATATTTATCCATCTGTTAAAATAATTCTAAATATTTAAGTATCTTTTCCTTTTTATGAGATTGAGAGCGGTAAAGAATATTCGCTAATCATGCAGAGTTGTTATATTAACCCTCGTGAAAAATCTCATCGAGATTTTTCCCGGGTCTCCCAACCTCAAGAATGCTAACAATTGTATTCTTGATGGCATTCAAAGTCCATAGGACTTTGATGAGCCCAAATAAAACACAAGGGCTTTGTGATTTTCTCAGTAGCCTTCAAATTGCATTGAACTCTTCGCTTCATTTATATACTAAAATTCTTTAAGTCTAATATGGCGAAAAACTCAATAATGATTGACCTTGATGATCCTAGAACAGACAGGATTGCAGATGTCATATCTAACAAAACATCAAAGAAGATTTTAAGCGCTCTGGCAGAGCATGAACTGACTGAAACAGAGATATCAAAGAAGCTGGGCATTCCAATGAATACAATAGGATATAATATTGATAAATTGGAGCAAGCAGGCTTGATAGATAAGGTCAGCGGATTTTATTGGAGCCAGAAAGGAAAGAAAGTTTACAAGTACAAGGTTTCAAACAAGAAAATAGTAATCTCTCCAAAATCAATATTAAAGGGCATAGTGCCTTCTCTTTTGGTAACTTCTGCAATTGCATTGGGAATAAAGATATTTTTTGGAAATTCTCAAGCGCAGAGTTTGTCAATGGCAGATGCACCAATGAGAGCATCAGAAGGCGGAGGAGCTGTTGGAATTGCAACTGATGCTGCTAAAATAGCAGAGCCTTCTGTTATATCTCAAATATGCCAGAATGCAACTAACTTGGGAAATGCATGGGCATGGTTTTTGCTTGGAGCTTTTGCTGCAATTTTTATTTTCCTTTTATGGAATTCAACAAAAATGAAAGGAGGTAATTAAATATGGAAAACAAAATTAAAATAGGAGTAGTTGCTCTGGCAATAATATTGATAGCTGGATTTTTGTACACCTCTGGCTCTGGCGCAACAGTTTCAGCGCAAGGAGTTTCTACAATAAAAGCAAATCCTGACAAAGTTGGAGTTTATCTTTACGTAGAAGCAAAAGACAAGACTGCGCAAGTTGCAAAGGATGCACATGATAAAATACTTGACGAGACTATATTGCAGTTATTGAGAGCAGGGTTAGAGAGAGATGACATTCAGACAATTAATTTTAATATCTATCCTGAATATGACTGGCAAAACGGCAAGAATGATCTGAAGGGCTATATCGCAAGGCAGGACATAATAGTTGAAACAACTAATTTTGATGCAGTGTCAGCTATTGTAGATGCAGCACTTGATGGCGGAGCAATTGTATCTTCAATAAATTTCGAGCTGTCAGAAGAAAAGCAGAGCGAATATAAAGTTCAGGCTTTGGAGGCAGCTGGAAAAGATGCAAAGAAAAAAGCAGAAGCAACTGCTTCTGGCTTGGGAAAGAATCTTGGCAGCTTAGTATCTGTCCAAGGCGAGGAATTTAATTATGGGCCAATAATGTATTATACCGCCTCTAGTGAAGGAGGCAGGCTGGATGCAAAAGAGGCTGCAACAAACCTTGCTCCAAGAGATATTGAAGTGAGCGCATCAGTCCGAGTAGAATATAAATTAAGGAGTTTCTAACCCTCGTGAAAAATCTCATCGAGATTTTTCCCGGGTCTCTCAAAGCTCACGATAATACAGAGCTTTGAGGCCTCCATTTTTTATTCTTCGTAATACCTCCGCAGCTTGCTGCGGGGATAAAACTATAAGT
>CAYUCQ010000008.1:20865-21401 GCA_964443535.1 Candidatus Woesearchaeota archaeon | reverse complement strand
AAATACTTTCAAGATTTTTAGTAAGTGCTTTAGCAGAAGTTTCATCTGCTTTTGTTTGCATAAATTGCAAGCTTGCATTATATAAATCAGCAAACTTAGGTTCCCCAAGCTTGTCAGGACTTAAATCAGATAAATCATAGCCTTCAAAAGCTTCCTTATATCCCATAATTGTGTTAAAGGCAAGCTCTCTTTTCCTTTTTTCATTCTTGTCCTTTCTTTCAGGGCGGCTTTCCCTTTTGTTAGAAAGTTCGCCAAGCTCTGCTAAAGAATCCATTGCCTTGACGAATTTCTCTTTGCATTCTTCTTCTTGTTTCATGTTTTTCAAAGGAAAAACTAGTATTTAAACCTTTCTATTATGTAGTGACTGCATAGAAGTAACAATTACACAAGAAAAGACTTGATATATGCTCTGACTGATTAATAAAAAACAAAAACTATTTAAGCCTTAATTTTTTGACATAATCATATACGCCTATCCTTGCTTTTGCAAGGGATAGGCACTTTTTCAAATGAAAAGAGTTGCTGTTTTTATAGAT